>JBHHVG010000240.1:0-5260 GCA_046754165.1 Myxococcota bacterium | reverse complement strand
CGACGCCCGCCGCGCGCCGGAGCCCGGGGGCCTGCGGATCGCG
Source organism: Myxococcota bacterium (assembly GCA_046754165.1). Taxonomy (GTDB): domain Bacteria; phylum Myxococcota_A; class UBA9160; order UBA9160; family SMWR01; genus JAFDEI01. The sequence continues at coordinate 5,217 of JBHHVG010000240.1, read as the reverse complement.
GCCCCGGCGCGCCAGCAAGAAGACCGTGAGCGAGGCGAAGAACGCGGTCAGCATCTCCTCGCTGACCATCGCGCTCATGTGAACGTGCGCGGGCAGGAAGAGCAGCAGCCAGCCCGCCAGCAGCGCTCGCAGGGGTCGCTCGGGCTGTGCCTCGCGCACCAACACGAACGCCAACACCGCGATGCCGAGGCCGAGGGCGGTGTTGAAGAGCGGAACCAGCACGACGGCGAAGTTCGAGACGGCCATGAGCGCGGCCGAGACCGTGAAGAAGAGCGGCGGATCCGCTGTCGACCAGCCTGCGGACGGGTGGGGGAGGGCCCAGTCGCGGGCCATGCGGTAGATGTATCGCCAGTTGTACGATGCGTCGAAGCCCCAGTCGGGCGGGTAGCGAAAGGCGTTGTTGAGTCGCATCGCCACGGCCACGACGGCGAGGGTGGCGGCCGCGATGCCCGGGCGTCCCGAGAACGGCGGCTTCACGCGGACCGCCGGGCCGCTTCGATGGTGGCGGCCATGCGGTCCGCAGCGACGTCCCAATCGAATCGAAGAGACCAGCCGAGCGCGTTCGTCGAGAGCCGGCTCGCCAGCGCATCGTCGCCCAGGATTCGGGCGATGCGATCGACGAAGGCGTCCACGTCTCCGTCCGGCACCAGGTAGCCGTTCGTTCCCTCCTCGACGGAGTCGCGCAGCCCCGGCGCGTCCGTCGCCACCACCGGCGTTCCCAGCGCGTTGGCTTCGATGACCGTCAGCCCCCACCCTTCCTTGGCCGACGGGCAGACGTTCACCCGGGCGGCCGCCAGCAGGCGGTCGCGCTCGTCGTCGCTCACGAAGCCGACGAAGTGCGTGCGTTCTGCGACGCCGAGGTCCCGGGCGAGAATCTCGAGGCGCTCGCGGTCCGACCCGCGTCCGACGATGTCGAGGCGGACCTGCGGAAAGCGGTCGGACAGCCGGGCCGCGGCGTGCAACAGCACGTCGATCTGCTTGTAGCGCTCCAGACGGCCGGTGTAGACGATGCGCGGAGCGCGGCTGGTGTAGGGCGGTGCCTCGACCCGGGGACGGCGGATGCCGCAGTGATGGACTTCGATGTGCTCCCGCGGCAGGCCGCGCGCGACGAGGTCGTCGCGGGTGCTCTCCGAGATCGAGACGAAGGGCACCTTGCGGTAGAGCCACGGGATGGCTCGCTCAGCCGCCCAAACCGTCGCCGCGACCGGCCACTGGACCTGGAGGAACGCGGATTCACCGAACAGATGGTGCGCGATGGCCACCACCGGAACCTTCGAATACGCCGGCGCGTAGTAGGGCAGCTTGTTGAGACACTCGACGACGATGTCGTAGCGGCCACGGCGCGTCTCGCGCGCGCAGTTCAGCACGACTCTCGGGTAGTAGTAGCGGATTCGACCGAGCCGGCGTATGCGAATGCCGTCGCTCATTTCGCACGGGGCGCCGCCCGGAAACGACGTGGTGGTGAGGGTGATGTCGCAGCCCCGCGCGGCCAGACGCTTGAAGATCTCGGTGACGTGTACCTCGGCACCGCCGGCTTTCGGATGGCCCGCGTCGCGTTCGTTCAGTACCAGGACGCGGGGCTCGCTCGGCATGGGCTCACAGACGACCCAGCAGATGGTTGATGCGCAGCCACCACGCGAGCCACAATGTCTCGAGTCCGATCCGGAGGGTGAGCTTCGATGTGCCGCGGGTCCGGTCCAGGAAGAAGAAGGGGATCTCCTTGACCCGCAGGCCGTGGGTCGTAAAGCGGTAGTTGAGCTCCATCTGGAAGGCGTAGCCATTCGCGCGGATCTGCTCGAAACGGATGGCCTCGAGGGCCTCTCGGCGGATGCAGCGAAAGCCCCCGGTCGTGTCGGAGATCGGCATTCCGGTCACCTTGCGCACGTACCAATTTCCGTAGTAGCTAAGCAGGACGCGCTCGATGGGCCAGTTCACCACCGTGATGCCGTTCACGTAGCGCGAACCCATGACGACGTCGTAATCCCCGATCTCGTCGAGCATCTGACGGATCACGTCCGGCGGGTGGGAGAAGTCCGCGTCCATCTGGACCAGCGTATCGGCGCCGAGCTCGAGGGCCCGGGCGAAGCCGGCCCGGTAGGCGGGGCCGAGGCCCTGCTTGGCGCTGCGGTGCAGCACGTGCACCCGCGGGTCGCTGCGCGCGAGGTCGTCCGCTCGCTTTCCGGTCCCGTCCGGCGAGGCGTCGTCCACCACGAGCACCTCGACCTCGGGCCCCTGCGCGAGCACCTGGGGCACCAGCAGCGGCAGGTTCTCGGACTCGTTGTAGGTGGGGATGACGACGACGCAGCGGCTCACGACCTCTCCCGGAAGTTGAATTAGCGTACTCTTTTCAGCGAGTTATGACCATACTGAAGGCCACGCCGAGCGGGCCGCAGCCGCTGCTCGGAGCTAGCGTGTGTCTCGGGGGAAGACGCGGGCGGCCTCGAGCCGCGCGCCGAGGGGGCCCGGCGGGAGTGTCAGCCGGATGCGCTCGCCGTTTCGCAACAGGTCGAGCGTGACCCGGGACACCGGGTTCGTCTGGCTGATGGCGACGACCAACTCGTGGGGCGCGAAGATTGCGCGGCCGTCGTAGCGCAGCACCGTATCCCCCGCCAGGACGCCCGCGTCAGCGGCCGGCGATCCGGCGAGAACCTCGCGCAGAACCACCCGGTTGTTCCGCCCCGATGCGTACTGGAGCAGGTCGTAGTCGTCGTCGCCCAGCTCGTTGCGGATCTCTGCGCGGAGCCGCCACAGCTCGTTGCGAAAGCGCGCCGTGCGGTGCCAGCCCTCGCGGATCGCCTGGTCGCGCAGATAGAGCTCGTCCATCTGGAGCGCTTCGAAACGCTCCCGGACCCACTCGGCACGGTGGCGGTCGATGCCTTGCTCGATGAGGGATGCCTCGTCGAACCAGGCCTGCCGCGCCGCGTCGGAGGCGTTCTCCGCGGACTTCTCCGGCGTCTTCTCCGGCGCTCCGCGGTCGCCTGCCGTCGCCCGCAGCATCGCGAGCTCGAACTCGAGCGCGCTTCGGCGCTCGCGCTCCTGTATCAGCTCGGCGCGCAGCCCGGCGAGCTCCGACGCCGAATCGCTCTTCGCGGTGCGTTCCTCGTCCACGTCTCGTTCGGCAGAAGCCGCGGGCCGAGACTCTTCCGGACCCTTCCACGAGGCAGTGATACCGGCGCCAACGAGGATCCCGACGACGGCCACGGCGGCCAGCGCAGCCAGGTGCGGGCGCGCGAGATGATCGGCCGCTCGCGGACTCATCGAGACGCCGCTCCCGACGGCCGGGCGATGCGGGGACTCCCGAACCACGACAGCGCCCCCTCCGGAAGCGGCCGCGTCGCGGCCACCTCCAGCCGCAGGGTGACGCGCTCGCCGGCGTACTCCGACAGGTCCGCCTCGAGCGGGGTCCATGTGCGTCCGGCGCGGTGGCCGTCGTCGATGCGAAGCGACGCGAGCGACGTGAAGGCGCCGCCGCGCCCGACCGATACGCCGAGGGTGGTGCCCGGCGGGTGGACGTGGGGGCGGGGCTCGCCGTCCGCCGACAGCAGGCCGCGATAGCCGACGCCTGCCTGGAAGATCGCGTCCGGCGGGACGTCGATATCGAAGTCGATGCCGCCGCCACCCGGACCGAGAGCGATGGCCAGCGGTCGATTGAGCAGGCGCGATACCATGCGGCGTGGGCGATCCATCGCGGGCCGTTCACGGCCGTTCTCGCCGCGCACCCAGGCCCGCCCTCGGTCCTGCGCGTCGACGAAGTCGAGCGCCGTTTCGCCGCGGTCGGGACCGCGGGCGAGCACCGTGATCCAGCTGTGGTCGTCGACGGGAAACCCGCGTGGAACGCGAAAGTGCCGCTCGAGTGCCCGCCACACCGCCGGAAGCTCCTCGCTGTAGAAGGTATAGGTGGGCTGGTCGATGTCGCTCATGACCACGAAGCGGACTTCGTCGAGGGCCGCGAGGATCTCCGGCTCCTGCCACGACCGGAGCCCCGGCAGCACGCCCTCGAACCGCGTCGGGTTGCGCGTGCCGGTCGCGAAGTAGAGCAGGGGTTCCTGGCGAGCCACGAAGATGGCCTCGCCGGGGCGGACGCGCTGACGCAGGAACTGGACGACGCGGGGCAGGGCCGGCCCGCGGTAGGCCGGCGAGACGGGACGCAGGGGCACCGCGGGCCCGAGCGCGGCCGGGCCCGAGACCGCGTGGAGCCAGACGGCGAGGCCAATCGTGGTGACGGCGAGCGCTACACTGAGCGATGCGGCGAGCGCGCGACGGAACGCGCCCCGCGCGGCGGGGGATCTCGCCGGCGCACAGAGCAGCAGCGCCTGGACGAGCGCCGGGGGCAGGGCGATCACCAGGTGTCCCCAGTCCGCGCGCGGGTAGAGCGAAGCTGTCATCGCCACCAGGAAGGCGCCGTGCAGCCACGTTGCGGGGTGCAGCCGCGCGGCGAACGCGCGCGCCGCCGTCGCGATCAGGGCCACGACCGGCAGCGCGTAGAGGAGCTGGGTGAAGGCGATCGCCCCCGGACCCGCCTCGAAGACCAGCCCATTCACCATGAGGTACAGGCCCGGCAGGTACAGCGCTGCGCTCGTGGCGATCGCCGGGTCGAGTACTCCCGGCGGCCAGAAGTTGATGCGCGGCGTGTGGAAGCTGGTTGTCGACGCGATGGCGATCGGCAGCTCGACCTGGCCGGTGACGAGAGCCGAGAGATCGCCGCGGAGGGCGTAGCCGACGAGGGTCGCCGCGGCCACGGCCGCGCCGCCGAGCAGCAGGTACGAGGCGCGGCGCGCACGGCTTCCGGGGTCGCAGGCGAACGCCATCGCCGGCAGCAACACGAGCCCGAGCTGGGCTCCCGTGTTCTGCTTGCACAAGGCGATGGCGGAGATGAGCACTCCCGTCGCGACGGCCCAGGCGTCGGAATGCAGGGCCCGGACACCCGCGTAGACCGCGAGAAGGCCGAGGTAGAACGCGAAGTTCGAGTAGTAGTAGATGGAGAGCAGTGGCAGCATCCACAGCGGTGCCGCGGCGACCACGGCGGCTGCCGGGTGGGCGAGGGGTCCGGCGCCGCCACGGCGCGCGCTGGCAAAGACGGCGGCGGTCGCCACGGCCTGGAGCACGACGACCGCGCCGCGGGCTACGAGGAGCTTGGCTCCGAAGACGCGGAAGAGCGCGGCCAGCAGCTCGTAGGGGAGGGGGCCGGTGTGGCTCACGACGTCGCGGTACAGGTGC
>JBHHVG010000239.1:0-5288 GCA_046754165.1 Myxococcota bacterium | reverse complement strand
AGCGACGATGCAGACGAGGCTCACGGGCTCCTCCTGACCCGGTACCTATAGCGACGCCCGCCGGGATCCCGGCCCGCCGCGGGCCGGCGCCGCGGGACCCGAAGCCCCGTCACGACGCGACGCGCCGCATCAGTCCCTCCTGGACCACGGACACCACCAGCTGGCCGTCCCGGGTGAACAGACGCCCCATCGCGAAGCCCCGCCCCCCGGCCGCCGCCGGGCTGTCCTGCGCGTACAGCAACCACTCGTCGGCCCGGAAGTCGTGGTGGAACCACATCGCGTGATCGAGGCTCGCGATCTGGTAGCTGGGATCGACCCAGGAGATCGCGTGAGGCAGGGCGGCGACGTCGAGCAGCGTCATGTCCGACGCGTAGGCCACGACGCAGCGCTGGAGCAGTGGATCGTCGGCGAGCACACCGTCGGCGCGAATCCACACCAAGAGACGCGGCGGCCCCTTCTCGGGTGCGATCGGGTCGATGTCCGTCACGTAGCGGCAGTCGATCGGACGCGGGCGCATCACCCAGCGGCGCATCTCCTCGGGCGCATGCACCAGCTTGGGCTCGAGCCGTTCGTGCCAGCTGGGCAGCGATTCGGGCTCGGGCGCCTCCGGCATCGTGTCCTGATGCAGCGGCCCCTCTTCCGGCCGATGAAACGATGTCTCCAGGTGGAAGATCACACGGCCGTGCTGGATCGCGATCACCCGACGGGTGGTGAAGGCGCGGCCATCCTTGGTGCGATCGACCTGATAGAGGATGGGCGCGCTGGGGTCGCCGGGGCGCAGGAAGTAGGCGTGCAGCGAGTGCGCCGCTCCGTGCTCGACCGTGCGGCCCGCGGCCACGAGCGCCTGGCCCAGCACCTGCCCCCCGAACACGCGCTGCGAGTCCCCTTCGGGACTCCGGCCCCGAAAGATGTTCACCTCGAGCTCCTCGAGGTCGAGGAGATCGAGCAACGAATCGAGCGCCGCACGCATGCCGAGGCTTCCGATTGAATGGGAGGAGGGGCGGTGAGACAGGCGTAGCACGGCCCGCTGCGGGCCGCGAACGCGCGGGGCGGTTGTTAGAATGGAATGCGCTCGGAACGCGGCGGGCGGAGGGGGCATGCTCCAGACGATCCTGGAAGACCTGGAGGCGGTGCACCGGCACGATCCGGCGGCTCACAGCCGGATCGAAACGCTGCTGTGCCACTCGCCGCTGCACGCGATCGCCCTGTATCGCCTCGCGCACTTCCTGCACGCGAAGCTCGGCATTCGGCTGCTGCCGCGCATGACCTCGGCTTTCGGTCGCTTCCTGACCGGCGTCGAGATCCATCCGGCAGCCACCATCGGCCGGCGCTTCTTCATCGACCACGGCACCGGCGTCGTGATCGGAGAGACCGCGGAGATCGGGGACGACTGCGTGCTGTTCCACAACGTCACCCTGGGCGGGACGGGCAAGCACCGCGGCAAGCGCCATCCCAGCCTCGAGAGCGGCGTGCTGGTGGGCACTTCCGCGACCCTGCTGGGGCCGATCACGGTGGGCGCGAACTCCAAGGTCGGAGCGAACTCGTTCATCCGGATGCACGACGTGCCGCCGAACTGCACCGCGGCCGGAGCCCCGGCCCGGATCGTGAAGAGGGACGGCCGGGCGGTGGACGAGCCGCTTCCGCGAACCGAGCTGTCGGAGCGCTCGATTCCGATCGCCCTCCCAGCCGCCGAGGGCTGACGGCAGCGCCCGGACGGGCTTCGTGGTACAAGAGGGTTCCTGGGTCGCGCACCGGACGGCAACCTCATGACGACGCCCGCGGCGAAGCTTCGCGAACTGCTCGACGCTCCCGAATTCCTGGTCATGCCGTGCTGCTTCGACGGGCTGTCGGCGCTGCTGATCGAGCGCGCGGGGTTCCCGCTGACCTTCATGTCCGGCTTTGCGGTCTCGGCGGCGAGACTCGGCCAACCCGACACCGGCTTGATCTCCTACGGCGAGATGCTCGACCAGGGTCGCGACATCTGCGCGGCGACCTCGCTTCCGGTGATCGGCGACGCCGACACCGGGTATGGCAACCCGATGAACGTGAAGCGCACGGTGGCGGGGTACGCCCAGGCGGGCTTCGCCGCCGTGATGATCGAGGACCAGCGGGCCCCCAAACGCTGCGGCCACACGCGCGGCAAGCAGGTCGTGGAGCGCGGCGAAGCGTTCGCGCGGATCCGCGCCGCCGTGGAGGCCCGCGACGAAGGCGCCGACGTCCTGATCCTGGCCCGCACGGACGCGCGCGCCGACCGCGGGCTCGGCGAAGCCATCGAGCGCGCGCGGGGCTTCGCGGATCTCGGCGCGGACCTCCTGTTCATCGAGGCGCCGGCCAGCGAGGGCGAGATGGAGCGGCTGTGCCGGGAGGTCCCAGGCCATCACATGGCCAATCTGGTCGAAGGCGGCGTGTCGCCGCTGCTCCCACCGGAACGTCTGTCGGCCGTGGGCTACAAGATCGCGGCCTACCCGCTCACCCTGCTGTCGGCGGCGACGCGCGCCATGGGCGAGGCCCTGGCGGCCCTGGCCAAGGGCGTGACGCCGGAGCGGCTGCTCGCGTTCGGCGAGCTGCAGCGCATTGTCGGCTTCGACACCTACGATGCCGGGCTCGACAGGCTGGCTCCTTTCGAGGGCGGGGAGCGGGAGGAGGTCTGATGGGCGAAGCGGTCTTCGCACGCGAGACGGGCGGACCGGAGGTGCTGCGGATCGAGCCCCACGATCCGGGCGAGCCGGGCCCGGGCGCGGCCCGCGTTCGCGTCTCCGCCGCGGGCGTGAACTTCATCGACGTGTACTTCCGCACGGGCGCCTATCCCCGCCCGCTGCCGTTCGTCGCCGGCCTCGAGGGCGCCGGGACGGTCGAGGCCGTCGGAAGCGGCGTCGCGGGTCTGTCGCAAGGAGACCGGGTCGCCTGGGCCGGCATCCCCGGCTCGTACGCGACGCACCTCGTGGCCCCCGCGGATCGCCTGGTGCCGGTGCCCGACGGCGTGTCCGACGACATCGCCGCCGCCGCGATGCTCCAGGGGATGACGGCGCACTACCTCGCCCACGGCTGTCGGGCGCCGCGCAGCGGGGACGTCGCCCTCGTGCACGCCGCGGCCGGCGGCACGGGACTGCTGCTGGTCCAGACGCTGAAGGCGGCCGGCGTCCGCGTCATCGGCACCTGCTCGACGGCGGAGAAGGAGGCCATCGCCCGGAACGCCGGGGCCGACTCCGTCATCCGCTACGGCGAGCAGGACTTCGCCGACGCCGTGCGCGAGCAGACGGGCGGCGCCGGTGTCGATGTGGTCTACGACTCCGTGGGCCTCTCCACGTTCGAAGGCAGCCTGCGGTCGCTGCGGCCGCGCGGGATGCTCGTCTTGTTCGGCCAGGCGAGCGGCCCGGTGCCCCCGTTCGCGCTCAGCCGCCTGAACGACCTCGGATCGCTCTTGATCACCCGACCGTCCCTGGCCCACTACATCGCGAGCCGGGACGAGCTGTCGATGCGTTCCGGCGCGGTCTTCGACGCGCTGCGGGGCGGCACCCTGAAGGTCCGCATCGGAGCGGAGTTCGCTCTGCGCGACGCCGCCGATGCCCACCGCGCCCTCGAATCGCGTGCGACCAGCGGAAAGCTGCTGCTCCGCGCCTCGTCTGGCGCCGCGGCCGCACCGGCGCGCGCAGCTCAGGCCGGCGGCGCGGCGGGCGGGCGGGGGCGCCACTGATAGCGCGCGAGATCGACCCGGCCCTTTCCGTCGAAACGCACGCCCTCGCGTTCGAGGAAATCCCGCTGTGCGGCGTCGGACCCCGGTACCGACCGGCGGCTGACCTCGCCCCGGCTGTTGATCACGCGATGCCACGGAACCGGCCGTTGCGTGGCCATGGCGTGGAGCGCGTAGCCGACCTGTCGCGCCTGTCCGGACAGCCCGGCCAGCCGCGCCACCTGGCCATAGGTCGCGACGCGACCGCGCGGAATGCGGCGCACGACGGCGTAGATCCGCGCGTAGCTGCCGCCGGCTGTGGGCGTCATCGCGGCATTGTCACCCAGCGCAGAGCCGCGCGTCACGGCTGAAGAGCGGCCCTCCCCCCGGTCGCGAATTCGCCGGTACGAACGTATCCTGGGGGCTTCACCCAGGCGCTGTGCATCGAGGCGGCCACGCCCGATCCGGTGCTCGAGATCGCGACGAGCGGCGAGGAGGCGCATCGGACATGGGCGGCGCGCCGAAGATCACGCTCTACGGGCCGACGGAGATTCCGTTCACGGAGAAGGTCCGTCTCGCGCTGCTGTACAAGGGGCTCGAGTTCGCGATCACCGAGCCGACGGGTCCCGAGGACTACCGCCGCTGGAACCCGGAGTTCGGGCTTCTGCCGGTGCTGGATCTCGACGGCGAACGCATTCCGGACTCGACCGCGATCCTGCTGAAGCTCGACGAGGTCTTCCCGGAGCCGCCCCTGCTCTCGACCGATCCGCGCATCGGCAGCCAGCAGCGGCAGCTCGAGGACTGGGCGGACGAGAACCTGCTCTTCTACTTCAACCGCTGGATCCGCATCCGCGACGCGCACCAGGCGGGCGATGGGTCGCCGGGCTCGTCCGACGGAATCCCCCCGTGGCGGCGCTGGCTGCGCCGTCTCGGCGCCTGGCTGAGCGCCGGCGGCACATGGGAGCGACCGGAGACCGGCGTGCTGCGCGGAATCTCCGACCGCCTCGACGACCTGGTGGGGTTCCTCGGCACCCGTCCATTCTTCTATTCGGACCGCGTGAGCATGGCCGACCTCAGCGTCTACGCCATGCTCCACAGCCTGTCGTCCGACACCATTCCGGGAGCCCAGCGGATCGTCGTCAGCCGGACGCCGCTGGTGGAATTCATGCGGCGCGTCGAGTCGGCCACCGCCGGCAGCGCAGCACCGGCGTGACGCGGGAGGAGAAGGCGCGCAAGCTGGAGCGGATCCTCGACCGGCTCTACCCGGACACGGCCATTCCCCTCGACCACCGCGACGCCTACACGCTGCTGATCGCAGTGCTGCTGTCGGCCCAGTGCACCGACGCCCGGGTGAACCAGGTCGCCCCGAAGCTCTTCGCGCGCGCGGCCACTCCCGAGGCGATGGCGAAGCTCTCCGTGCAGACCATTCACGACATCATCCGGCCGTGCGGTCTAGCGCCCGCCAAGTCGAAGGCGATCGCCTCGCTGTCGCGCGACCTGATCCGGAAGCACGGCGGTCGCGTCCCGGACACCTTCGAGGAGCTGGAGGCACTGCAGGGGGTCGGTCACAAGACCGCGAGCGTGGTGATGGTGCAGGCCTTCGGCCGCCCCGCCTTCC
>JBHHVG010000238.1:0-5291 GCA_046754165.1 Myxococcota bacterium | reverse complement strand
GCGATAGATCGACACCAGGAAGCGGATGACGCTGTGGAGGATCGTCGGAATGGACGAGCGCTCCCAGCGCCCCGGTCCGAGAGCCTCGTCAGCGGTCAGCATCGCCTGCAGGACGAAGCGGTCCGACAGGGCGCGGAGCAGCGCGTACTTGTCCTCGAAACGGGCGTAGAAGGCGCCCACCGAAGAGCCCGCGCGCCGCACGATGGCCGAGACCGGCGAGTCCTCGAAGCCCTTCTCGGACACCATCGCCTCGGCGGCGTCGAGAATGCGGTCGAGGGTCTGCTGGCTGCGCGCCTGCTGCGGCGGGCGAACCCAGCGGAGACCCGAGCCGTCTTCGAGAACCATCCATCACCCCGATCAGAAACAGAATGAGTATTCTGATTCTGGAAATTAGGGTGTTCTCGAGCCCCCGTCAAGCGGGTGGGCGGCGTTCCGAGCTCGCGTCTCGGTGGGCGTTCGCGAGCACCAGCCGCCACGGCCGGCCGCCGAGCTCGACGCGCATCGGGAGTCGAGGGCGCAACGCATCCGCCGGGCCGAGATCCAGCGCCTCGCCGCCCGCTTCCGCCGGGTGGCCGCGTCTCGCCAGCCTGCCGCTGCGCTCGAGCATCATGGCCTCGTCCTCGTCCCAGAGCTGCTCGTAGAGCCCGGTGAGGACCGCGCCGATCCCGCCCGACGCCTCCGGCGCGACCCCCCGGGAACGTAGAATTCGACCGCGACGTTCGTGGCGTCCCCGTCCGCGACGAGGGTGGTCCAGATCTCGGTGCCGGCCCCCGGGCCCTCCAGCGTGCGCGTGACGTAGCGGTCCTCGCGACCTTCCCGGCGGACCTCGATCAACAGCTCGCGGCCGGTCGGGGGCTCCGGCTCGAGCAACGCGCGCCAGCCCCAGGCGCCGGAGTCGCGCAGCTCGATGCGGCTGAAGTGCCTGGAGTGCAGCCAAGGCAGGTGCTCCCAGTCGTAGACGTTCTCCCAGACACGCTCGAGGGTCGCCTGGACCTTGCGGCGGTACACCGCGACGGGCGTGCGAGCAGAATCCGACCGGTCCGAGCCTCTGGCACTCACGCGCCCCAGTGTCCCGAGAGCGGGTGCTCGCCGCAAGCGACAGCCGCCGCGAGCCCCCCCTTCTCCCGAATTCCCCTAGAATGGACGGAACGGCGTCCGGGGCGCCGCGAATCGTGGAGGAGCCCGCCTGTGAGTGAAGTCCTGGTCGAGAGAACCGGTCACGTCGCCGTCCTGACGCTCAACCGTCCCGACCGCATGAATGCGATCTCCGGTGAGATGCTCGACCGCCTCTCCTCCCTGTTGATCGAGTGCGACGACGACGACGACGTTCGGGTGATCATCCTCACCGGCGCCGGCCGGGGCTTCTGCGCCGGCCTCGATCTCGTCGACGCCACGTCCGGCAAGGGCATCGGCGCGCCCGACAACCCGCGCATGCCCCCGCGACTCGACCTTCGGACCGCACCCCCGACGGTGCTCCACAGCCTCGACACCCCCACTCTCTGCGCGCTGAATGGCGGCGCCGCGGGCTACGGCATGGACCTGGCCCTCGGCTGCGACATCCGGATCGCCGCCGAGGCCGGGAAGCTCGCCGCGGCCTTCACCCGCCGCGGGGTGCTGCCCGAGAGCGGCGGCACATGGCTGCTGCCGCGCCTCGTCGGCTGGTCGAAGGCCGCCGAGATCATCTTCACCGGACGCACACTCTCCGCGGAGCAGTGCCTGGAGCTCGGCCTCGTCAGTCGCGTGGTTCCCGACGATCTGCTGATGAAGGAAGCCATGGCCCTCGCGGGCGAGATCGCGGAGAACGCGCCTCTGGCCATCCGCGCTTCGAAGCGCATGATGCGCATGGGGCTCTCGGACTCGTTCGACGACCACGTCGACCGGGTCTTCCTCCAGCTGCTGCCGCTCTTCCGCAGCAAGGACTTCAGGGAGGGCATGACCGCCTTCCTCGAGAAGCGGGCGCCGAAGTTCGAAGGCCGGTAGGGACGCGGCAGCGGAATCCGGCAGATGAGCGTTCTTCCTGCAGGCAGACGCGCGCGGGTCCTGCCCGACGACGCCGGCGAGCGTAGCGGCGACGCGACCGCCGCGGAGATCCGATGAAGTTCTGCACTTCCCTGGCCTTCAGCGATCCGACCCAGTTCTGCGACCTCGCCCGGACGGCCGATGCGGCGGGCTGGGAGGCGCTGATCGTCTCCGATCACGTGGTCCACCCCCAGACCATCGGCTCGCCTTACCCGTATACGGCGAACAACGAGCCGCGCTGGGAATCGCAGGCCCCCTGGCCCGACCCATGGGTCGCCATCGCCGCGATGGCGGCGGTGACCGAGCGCCTGCGGTTCTTGACCGGGATCTACGTGCTTCCCATGCGCAATCCCTTCGTCGTCGCCAAGGCGCTCGGTACGGCCGCCGTGATGTCGAACAACCGCATCTCGCTCGGACTCGGCGTAGGATGGATGAAGGAGGAGTTCGACCTGTTGGGTGAGAGCTTCCGCAACCGCGGCAGGCGCGCCGACGAGATGATCGACGTGCTTCGGAAGCTCTGGACGGGCGGCATGGTCGAGCACCACGGCGAGTTCTATGACTTCGCCCCGCTCCGGATGAGCCCGGCGGTCGAGGGCGAGATCCCGTTGATCGTGGGGGGCCTGTCCGAGCCGGCGCTCCGCCGGGCGGCCCGCATCGGAGACGGCTGGATCTCCGACATCCACACGACGGAAGAGCTCGCCGCGATCGTCGCGAAGCTCGACGCCTTCCGCGCCGAGTACGGCCGCGAGCAGCGGCCGTTCCAGGTGATCGCCGCAGCCAAGGACGCCTTCGACGTCGACGGCTTCAAGCGGCTCGAAGGCGCAGGCGTGACGCATGTCCAGACGATGCCGTGGGCTCTCTACGAAGGCAGCGGCGATACGCTGGCCGAGAAGCAGGAAGGCCTCGAGCGCTTCGCCGACGAGATCATCGCCAAGATGGACTGAGGCGGACGCGCCTCTCTCCCGCTCGGCCGGCGCAGGGGCGACCTCCGCGATGCGCCGGATGGCCGGGGCCCCGGCGCGCGTTTGATATCCTGTCAGCTGGTCGTCAATCTTCTCCCGGCGCTTCGAGGAGTTCGAATCCCCGACGCGCGCCACAGGGTCGCCTCGACCCGACTGACCGAGGCCGATGCCGGACCGGACCGAATCCCTGTGGCGCCTGCTCCCGGGTGTGCGTACCCAGGAGCGGCCCCGGTTCCTGTTCTTCGCCGGGCTGGCGACCCTCATCAGCCTGGCACAGACCCTCGGCCTGGCCGGGACCGAAGCGCTGTTCCTCGCGCGCTACGGAGCGGCCCTGCTGCCCATCACCTTCATCGCCGCCGCGCTGTTCACGGTGCTGGGCTCGATGGTGTACGCGGCACGCGTGGGCACAGAGCGAAACGACGGGCTCTTTGTGCGCATGCTCCTGCTCGCTGCCGCGGCCCTGGCTGGCTCGGCAGCGGCGCTCCAATACGGCTTCGATCCGGTGCTGCCGATCCTCTTCTGCCTCTTCTACCTGACCCAGGCACTCTTCGTGAACCACCTATGGACGTTCTCCGGAGACTTCTTCGACACGGTCGCCAGCAAGCGCCTGGTTCCACTCTTCACCATCGGCGGAAGCGTCGGCGGAGTGATCGGAGGCCTGGCGGTGGTCGGCGCCACGGAGTTCGTGGGGCCGGTGAGTCTGATCTTCGCCTGGTCGGCGTTGCTCGCCGCGTCGGCGGTGCTTGTCGTCGCAATGCGGGGCCAGCTGTTGCGCTGGGGAGCGCTCGACGCCGACGAAGCCGACGAAACATCCGTCGAGGGCATCCAGGCGGCCATGCGCTACCTCGGAACGTCGGCTCTGGGACGTTGGCTCTCGGTCTCGGCCATGGCGATGATGCTTTCGCTCTTCGTCCTTCAGTACATCTACTCCGATGTCTTCGCGCGAACGTTTCCGGATTCTTCCGACCTCGCCGCGTTCTTCGGAATCTACCTCGCCGCCACCAACGTGATCGAGATCCTGGTCGAAGTGCGCGTCACGCCTTGGCTGATCTCCCGCGTCGGCGTGCCGATCACGAACTTGCTGCACCCGGTGCTCACCATCGCGTCGTTCGGGGGCCTGGCCATCGGCACCGGCATGCCAGCGGCGGCAGCGGCGCGCATCAACCGGGAGCTGCTGGACAATTCGCTGTCCGGGCCCGTCCGCGCGCTGCTGTACAACGCCATGCCGCGGCGATATCGCGGTCGGACGCGCGCCTTCCTCGAGGGCATCATCGTCTACGCGGGCATGGCGCTGGCGGGCATGGTGCTTCTGGCCCTCGACGCGCCCGACCGGCACTGGCTCAGTGTCGCCGGCGGAGCGATGGCGGTGCTCTACCTCGGGGCGAACCTGCGTGTTCGTCACGAGTATTTTCGCACCCTCGTGACCGAACTCCGCGCCGGTCGTCTCGACCTCGAAGATCTCGGCGAGGAAGTCGGACAGGGCGCGGTGGAGTCCCTGTCCCACGTCTGGGAACAGCTCCTCCGCGAAGAAGGCAACAACCCGTCGTCGACGGTACTCCAGTTCATTCCCAGCCTCGCCGAGCGCGGTCTGGTCCGGCCCCTGATACGCGCGGCATCGCACCCCAACGCGGACGTTCGCCGCTCCTGCATCAACGCCCTGCGCGGCTCCGACGTCGAGGAGGCCGCGGCGATGTTGCTCGTCGCTCTCGAGGACGACGACGCGAAGGTCCGGCTCGCTGCCCTGCGCGCCCTGACGCGCGACCGCGCCTCGTCGCGACCCATCGAGCCTCTGATCAAGAGGCTCCTCGACGACCCGGACTCGCCGGTACGGGCGGAAGCCGCGGTCCACGCCGGGGAGGCGGGCGAACGCGTGCTTGCCGAGATGATCCGATCACAGGATCGGAGCATCGCGTTCGCTGCTCTCAAGATCGCGCCGGCCAGCGCCCTCGAACACGTCGCAACGCGGTTGACCGACGACGACCCGGCGATCCGCGCCGCGGCCCTCGAGAGCCACGCGCGCGCCGGCGTTCCACCCGCGGAGCCGGACGAGCTCCTCGCCATCGCCGAGGATCCGGATCCCGCGATCCGGCGTGCCGGCGTGATGCTGCTCGCCAACGTCGACGATCCGTCGGCTCGGGCGATGCTGGCCGGGGCGTTGGCGGACTCCTCCGCACCGGTGCGCTTCGCGGCAGAGACCGTTCTCGGCTCCCTCGGCGAGGCCGGCATCGAGGCGGTCGAGCCGCTGCTGCGCGCCCCCCGAGAGCGCGCCGTCCTGAGCGCCCTGCGGGTGATCGCCAGGTCGCGCACGCC
>JBHHVG010000237.1:0-5309 GCA_046754165.1 Myxococcota bacterium | reverse complement strand
AGCGCCAAGGGGCCGAGCACCCCGAAGTGGAAGACCCAACCGGACACGCGCAGTGGCAGCGACGACTCGGCGTGGGTGTACGGGTCCACGGTGTCGACGACCTCCACCGCGTTGAAGGTCAACGCAAGCTTCCGCGCCATCAGGGCGGCCCACTCCACCGGCTCGCTCCGCACGAATTCGACGACGCGCCGAACGTAGAAGTCGGATACTTCGGCCGCTGTCAGCTCGCGTCCCGAGGCCCGCTCGGCGAGCTCCTTGGCATCTCGACGCTCGAACTTCGGGTCGCCGCGGCCCGGGACGAGCGGGGCGTACGTGCCGTCCGCACCGGGACGGTTTCCGATGAACAGATTGGGACCGAGTTGGGAGGTCGTCAGGTGGAACTCCCCGGCGACCTGCCAGTTTCGCAGCGCCACCGGGAGAAGAACCATCGCCATGCCCGCGACGAAGAGTGCCGGGAGGGCAAACCGCCGCATCCCGTCGTGTCGTGATCGGACGAAGAGCCACGGCACGAGCACGCCGGCGAAGACGAGCGCGTTCTCGCGCGACAGGACGAGCGCGGCGACTGTGAGTCCGAGCCCGACGGACCGCCCTGTCGTCGGGCGAAGGGCGAGGCCGCCGAGGATCCACAATGCGAGACAGAGCAGGAAGAGATCGAGGACGGATTTCTGGATCGTGGTGTCCGCGAAGATCGCTGGGGCGTAGACGGCGAGCAGCAGGCCGGCCGCGATCCCAGCGGCCTTCGAGAAGAAGCGCCAGCCCGCGGCGGCGAGGAATGCGCACGAGGCGGATCCGACCACCGCCTGGACGACGCGCACCGAAAATGTCTCGCCGGAAACACCGCCGTAGAGCACGGCCAGGAAGTAGGGATAGAGCGGGGCCTGGTAGAACACCTCGCTTCCGAGCCAGTCGCCGGCCGCAATTTCGCGCGCCCAGGAGTCGTAGCTGCGGGCGTCCCCCATGATCGTCTCGAAGACGAGGGAGCCGTGGAGCTGCCAGAGGTGCAGCGCCCGTACGACCAACGCGACGGAGAAGACGACGAGCGACCACTTGACGCGATCACCCAGCGCGAAGCCTAGGGAAGCGGAATCCTCCCGGGTCATCGTTCCGGAGGCGGGGGATGCACTCGCCGGGATGCGGTGGCTGCGGCGCTCGCGGACTCCTTTTCCCGGCTTTGTCGATGCCACCTTCCCTAGAATAGCGAACGCGCTGGACGGCCTTCGCCCGCTTCGAGGAGCGCACGCATGAGCGAACCCGACTCCGCCCATCGCGACAACCGCGCCCTGGCACGTGCGGGGCCGTGGGTCTTCGTTTCGATCCTGCTCGTCTACCTGGTTCTCGCGGTCGGAAGCGCGCATCGGAAGTCGGTCACCGTGGACGAGCTGGGGCACCTGCCGTCCGGGCTCTACTTCCTCTACACCGGCGACGTGCGCTACGCGGCCCTGAACCCGCCCCTGATCAACGCGTTGAGCGCGTTTCCCGTGCTCTTCCTGGATCTGGAGAGACCGATCGAGCCGCCGCCGCCTTCCGACGACGTCTTCTCGTTCTGGTCCAACGGCTACCACTTCCAGGAGCGTCACCGCGTGGACTACCGGCGCGTCTTCGCCGCCGCTCGCTGGGCGCCCATCCTGGTCGTCGCTGGCCTCGGGGTCCTGGTGTACTGCTTTGCGCGGCGGCTCAGCCCCGGGGCCCCGGAGCTCGCCGGCCTGCTCGCCGCCGGGTTCGTCTGTCTCTCGCCGAACGTGATCGCCCACGCCCGCCTCGTCGGGACGGACACCGGCACGGCGTTCGCGGTGCTGCTCGCGGTGTGGGGTCTGCGCCGGATGCTCAAAGAGCCCTGCGCCGCCACGTCGCTGCTCTGCGGCGCCGCCCTCGGTCTGGCCCAGCTCACCAAGTTCTACGCGGTCCTGCTTTACCCGCTGTTCCTGGTCATCGCCCTCACCTGGCACGTCTTGTCGCCGCCGCCGCGGCCCCCCGCCGCTCGGCTGCTGGCAGCCCTGGCGGGTGCCCTCGTCACGAGCCTGCTGGTTCTCGACAGCGGATACCTCTGGAGTGACGTGGGGGTCTCTCTCGCGTCTCTCGAGCTGAAGAGCGGGCTGCTGACGGGCTGGCAGGGCTCGCCCTTCGGATCCATCCCGGTCCCGCTTCCCGCGGCGTATCTGCGTGCCTTCGACGGCCAGCTCTTCGAGGTCGCGTCGGACATCCCTTCCTATCTCTTTGGAGATCGCTTCACGGGAGGCCACTGGACCTTCTATCCCGCCACGCTCGCGCTGAAGACGCCGATCGGCCTCTTCGTCGCCTTCGGCCTGGCGCTGTTTCTTTCGCTGACCCGGCCGGGACTCCCGCGACGCGAGACGGTGCTGCTGCTCGCCTATCCCGCGGCCCTCTTCGTGCTGCTGTCGCTCAGCCCCGGCCGTCCGCTCGGCGACCGGGCGCTGCTCTCGGCGGCCCCGCTGGTCTGGCTCTGGGCGGGCGGCACGATCGGGCGAGCCGGGGCTGCCCGTTGGCCGAGGGCTCTCGCCGCCGTCGCGCTGCTCGCCACGCTCGTCGCCTCGATCGCGACCTATCCGAACTACCTGTCCTACAGCAACGCCTTCTTCGGAGGCTCCGAAGCGACCCATCGCTACGCCTCGGACGCGAACGTCGACATCGGCCAGGATCTCGTCGGACTCGCCGACTACCTCGCCGACGCGCATGCCGGCCAGATCCAGCTGCTCTACTTCGGAAGCGTGGACCCCGCCCTCTACGGTGTCGATTTCGAGATTCCCGAGGCGCAATGGAAGCCCGGCCTGCTCGCGGTCAGCGTCTCGCTCTATCGCATGGCGTATCCGATGTACAGGGCCGGCGCCCTGTACACCGTCGGTCCGGTCGATCCCGACGCTCTCGGTGATCCGATCGCCCACATCGGCGGATCGATCCACGTCTATCGCTTGGGGCCCTGACGCTGCTCGCTACCGCGCCCGGCGGAGACTCCGGGTCATTTTCTGGGCGGAATCGACGACCGCGCCTTCTGTAGACTCTTCGGGCGGAGAAACGAGAAGCCCCCCTTCGAGACGGTGCAATGAACGTCGACAGCGTGTTGTCGGGCCCACTCACCCGTTGGGTGCGACTCGTTCGGATGCGGCCGTTCGCGACGATCGTCCTGTGCGCCGCCATGACCGCGGCCGCGCTGGGCGTTGCGGCCACCCGCCTCGGCATCAACTCGAACACCATCGAGCTGTTCCCGGAGGACCTGCCCGCCCGCAAGAACCACGATGCCTTCGTCGAACTCTTCCCGGATCTCGAGAACGTGCTGCTGATCGTGATCGATGCGGATACGCCGGAGGCAGCCCGCGCCGCTGCGAAACGCCTGGTCGCTACGCTCTCCGCAGACCGGAAGAACTTCGAGGACGTCTACCTTCCCGGCGGCGGTCCGTTCTTCGAGCACAACGCGCTGCTCTACCGCAGCGTCGACGACCTCTACCGCTTCAGCGACCACCTCGTGCGCATCCAGCCGATCATCGGCGAGCTGGAGCGGGACGGCAGCATCGGCAACCTGGCGATGTTGATCCAGCGGGGGCTCGATCAGGTCGAGCAGAATGGCGTCGACGACGAGATCTGGTCGGTCATCGCAGAACGGCTCAGCGACGCGACCGTCGCGATCTACGAGGAGCATCCCCTCGCGATCTCCTGGGAGGACCTGATGCTCGAGGGCTCGGCCATCGAGGTCGTGACCCGCCGGATCGTGCTGGCCCACCCGGTCCTCGATTTCGGCGACACTCTTCCCGCCCGCAGCCCGCTGGCGGCGATCCGGTCGGCGGCGCGCGCGCTCGGGCCCGAGGGGGGCGTCCGGGTCCGCGTCACCGGCAATCCCGCCCTCACCCACGAGGAGACTCTCAGCCTGATCTGGGACATCGGCGTCTCCGGACTCTTCTGCCTGCTGCTCGTGAGCGGCCTCCTGACCGTGGCGATGCGCTCGCGTCCACTCGTCGTCGGCGTCGTGGCGACCCTGCTCACCGGCCTCACGTGGACTGCGGGCTTCGCGGCGATCGCGGTCGGAGACCTCAACGTCATCTCCGTCGCGGCCGGCGTGCTGTTTCTCGGTCTCGGCGTCGACTTCGGCATCCATCTCGGGATGCGCTACGCGGACCTGCTGCGCAGCGGGCGCCCTCACGACGAAGCCCTCGAGGAAGCGACAGCGAGCGTGGGGGGCTCGCTCGTCCTGTGCACGGCCACCACGGCGACCGGCTTCTTCGCGTTCCTGCCGACGGACTACCAGGGTGTGGCGGAACTCGGCCTCATCACCGGTGTGGGCCTGATCATCATCCTCTTTCTCACCTTGACGCTCTTTCCCGCGCTCGTGACGGCGGTCATCCACGTCGATCCGGCCGGTCTTCGCAGCCACAACCTCGACTTCGGCGAGGGGCCTGGCCGCTGGGTCGACCGCCACGCGCGGTGGGTCCGCCGGGGCTCCCTCGTCGCCGGCGTCGCGGGTCTCGCGCTGGTGTCGGGCCTGCGCTTCGACCCGAACATCGTGGCCATGCGGGACCCCTCGACGGAATCCGTCCAGGCCTTCAACGATCTGCTTGCCGACGCCGGCCCGTCGTCCCCCTGGTACGCCAATTCGGTCGCCGAGAGCATCGAGGCAGCCGATGCGCTGAAGCTGGAGATGCGCGCGCTCGAGGTCGTCGACCGTTCGATCAGCATCACGGACTACGTCCCGGAGGAGCAGGAGGAGAAGGTCGAGATCCTCGCGGATCTCTCGATGTTGCTGGACAGCGGCGGCGGCGCCCCGTCCGACCCGCAGGCGGGGCTGCCGGTCGCCGAGCAGATCGAGTCGCTGCGCAGGCTGCACGATCTGCTCGCCGAGAACACCCCCTCGGCGAAGTCCACCGCATTGCGCGAGAGCATGCACGACCTCCAGGCCAAGCTCGGCCGCTTTCTCGCCCGGATCGATGCCGACGACGATCCCGGCGAAGCGTTGTCGCGTCTCGATGAGGTGCTTCTCTCGTCGCTTCCCCAGCAGATCGCGAGGCTGAAGCACAGCATCGGAGCCACGATGCTCACCTTCGACGATCTCCCGCCGCGCCTCGTGCGCCGGCTGGCGGCGCCGGACGGTCGTGCCCGCGTGCAGACCTTCCCGCGAGAGAATCTCGAAGACCAAGCCGCCTTCGAGCGCTTCGTCGACGCCGTGCAGCGAGTGGACCCGAAGGTGACCGGCGTTGCGGTGAACCTCGTCGAGTTCGCTCGGACCACCCAGGAGGCCTTCCGTCAGGCGATGGCGACGGCAGTGCTGGTGATTGCCGCCATGCTCTGGATTCTCTGGCGCCGGT
>JBHHVG010000236.1:0-5331 GCA_046754165.1 Myxococcota bacterium | reverse complement strand
GCATGATCCGGGGCGCGAGGAGCGCCGCGAGTTCCTGGTGCGCATGCACGGCGACCTCGAGCGCCTCGACCGGACGGTCGACCAGGTCCTCGCCGCGGCGCGCGCCGAGGACACCAGCCGCCAGCCGCGCCGCGAGCCGGTCGCGCTCGGGACGCTGCTGACGGACTGCATCGAGGACGTCTGCGCCAGCCACGATCTGCCCGAGTCCGCGGTGATCCTCGATACCCGCGCCTCGGACGTCGCCTACGGCAATCCCAGCGAGCTCTCGGTGATCTTCCGCAACCTCATCGAGAACGCGGTCAAGTACTCCGACGATCCGGTGGAGGTGCGGATTCGCGAGCACGGCAACGGCGGGGACCGCGTCGACGTCGATATCTCCGACCGCGGCATCGGCATCCCGCGCGTCGAGCTGCGCAAGATCTTCCAACGCTTCTACCAGGTGGGGCGTGACGTCCAGCGAACCGCGTCCGGCCTGGGCCTGGGCCTGTTCATCGTGCGAAACCTGGTGCGCCGCCTGGGGGGGCGGGTTGTCGCGCGCTGGGGGGGCTCTGGACAGGGCAGCCGCTTCGTGGTCACCCTGCGGCGCCCGCCGATGGCCGCGTGAGTCGCGCGATGGCGAAGATCCTGGTGGTCGAGGACGAGGAGCACCTGGCCCACGGTCTGCGCTTCAACCTCCAGGCAGAGGGCTACGAGGTCGAGACCGTGGGCGACGGGCGGACCGCCTGCGAGTGCCTGGCGAATCCCGGTTCCGACATCGACCTGGTCCTCCTCGACCTGATGCTGCCGGAGATGGACGGCTTCGAGGTCACGCGCCGCGCCCGGGCCGCTGGCAACCGCGCGCCCATCCTGATCCTTACCGCCAAGGACGCGATCCAGGACCTCACCCGTGGCCTCGAGGAGGGCGCCGACGACTACCTCACCAAGCCCTTCCATCTGGACGAGCTGCTGGCCCGCGTGCGCGGGCTCCTGCGACGCCGGCGCTGGGACGGGGCGGTGGAGGCCGAGGCGCCCCGTGGCCCCACCCGCGTGGGCGACGCCACACTGCACTTCGACCGCTTCGAGCTCGAGACGCCTCGGGGCGTCGTCCGCCTCACGATCCGGGAGCTGGGCCTGCTGCGTGCGCTGTTGGACCGCGAGGGCGAGGCCGTCACCCGCGGAGATCTGCTGGAGGAGGTGTGGGGCTTGCGTCCCGATACCAAGACCCGGGTCGTCGACAGCTTCATCGTCCGGCTGCGCCGCTACATCGAAACGGACCCGGCGAATCCCCAACACATCGTCTCGGTGCGGGGACACGGCTACCGGATCGTGCGCTGATAGACGCCGTACCGCCCTTGTGCCCCGGTGGGTTCGCGTGTCACCCTGGGGCGGTGAGCGGCGAGCTGATGATGCACGTGACCCCGGAGCTGCGGCGTGCGCCGCTGGTCCTCGCATACGAGGGCTGGAACGACGCCGGCGAGGCCGCCAGCGCCGCGGTCCGTTTCCTCCACCGCGCCGTCCGCGCCGTGCCGCTGGCGGAGATCAGCGGCGACGACTTCCTCGACTACACGGTGACCCGGCCGACGCTCCGCCTGTCCGACGACGACACGCGCGCCATCGAGTGGCCGGGCACCGAGTTTCGCTACGGCTCGGTCGACGCGGAGCGCGAGATCATCGTCGGCCTCGGCACCGAGCCCCATCTGCACTGGCGGCGCTACGCCGACGTGATCTCGGAGTTCGCCGAGTCCCTTCAGGTGCAGCAGGTCGTTCTGCTCGGCGCCTACGTGGCCGACGTGGTGTACTCGCGCCCGGTCGGTGTGACCGGCTTCGCGACGGATCCGGCGGTGCTGGCGAAGCTCGGCGTCGTGCCGAGTGGCTACGAGGGGCCGACCGGCATCGTGGGCGTCCTGGCCGATCGCCTCCAGCGCGACGGCGTCGAGGTCGCGAGCCTTTGGGCCGGCCTGCCCCACTACATCAATGCGACGCCCAATCCGCGCGGAGCCCTGGCGCTGGTGCAGGCCCTCACGTCGCTGCTCGGCATCGTTCTCGACGAAGAGCCGCTGCGGCGGGAGGCGGCGGCCTTCGAGCAGCGCATCTCCACTGTCGTCGCCGACGACCCCGATCTCACCGAGTACGTGCGCCAGCTCAAGAAGCGCGAGTTCGCGCAGTAGCGCACCAGCGGCCCGCACCGGAAGGGCGGCGGCTAGAGCTCGATCGACTCCTCGATCAGCATCACCGGAATGCCGTCGTCCACCGGGTAGAGGATCTTGCCGTCCTCGCGCACCAGTCCCTCGACGATCGGCTTCTCGAGCTTCTCGCCGCCGCGATTGCGGAGCGTGCCGGCGGCGATCTTCTCGTTCAGCGCGAGCAGGAGGTCGTTGTCGGCCGTGGAGACCGGTTGCTTGGATTCGGGACAGACCAGGATCTCGAGCAATTCGGAACTGACGGGCATGGCAGACTCCTAGCGAAGCATGCTCGAAGGGTAGTCGAGAAGGCGGCGCGCGACGATGAGTCGGTTGATCTGCTGGGTTCCCTCGACGATGTCGCTGATCTTGGCGTCGCGAATTCACTTCTCGAGCAGCCATTTCTTCGAGTAGCGCGGCGGCTCCATCATCTCGACGGCTTTCTGGGTGATCTTCGTGACGGCGAGCCCCGGGCCTCGCAGGCGTCGTGGGCTTCGGGTCGGATCTCGTTGGCCGAGAATTGCCGCACGGCCTCGACGAGGAGCAGCTGTTCTTCGCTGGGCTCGAAATCGATCAACGATCCAGGCCCCTTTCAGCGCGCGCGCCGAGCCCCCGCCGAAGGCGTGGAAACTCGCGTGGCCGCGGCGTCCTGTCGCGTTCGACCTCTCGGGAAACGGCTGAAATTGCTGGAGAAACGGCAGCGGAGTCTATCAGCTCACCGGCGCTGCTGCACGGTGCGCAGGACCGATAGGCGGCAGCCAATGCGCCAAAACGGCGGTTTGCCTCGGATGCCTTGCCAGGGCAGGCAACGGGGGCGGGCTTATCGTCGCGATCGCCTTGACGAGGCCCCGCTTCCGTTGTATCCCACCGCGCGTCAGCCGAACCGTCGCCCAGGGCGCAACGTGCCGCGGCACGGCGCCGCGATGTTCCAGAAGGTCCGCCAGCCCGCTCCGGAACGCTCCGGAACGATCCGAACGGCGCGAAAGCAGGGCGCCGGTCTGTTGGCGTTTTGAAAGCTCACCATCATCGAGGCGCACGGGGGCCCGCAGATTCGCGCATGAGCACGAAGCCCCGTTCACGAAGCCTGCTGGTCCCGCAGTCTCTGTTCGCTGTCGCGCTGATCGGCGCCGTGTTCTTTCTCGGCCAGGGCAGTCCCGCCGCCAGCGATGGCGACGTCCACGTCGCCGAAAGCGTGTGTCAGGCCCACGAGCTGAAGGCGCGTCACGCCGAGGACCCGCACTTCCAGATCGAGATCCCCACGGAATTCGACCAACTCTTCCCGACCCCCGATGCCTGCCGCTCGCACGCGGCTGCCGAGGACGAGGAGGCACCGGGTCCGATCCAGCCCATCCAGTTCAGCCACAAGCACCACGCCGGGACCTACCAGATCGACTGTCAGTACTGCCATTCTGGAACCGATCGCTCCCCGGCGGCTGGGGTGCCGTCCGTCGAGCTGTGCATGGGCTGCCACGCCCAGTTCTCTCCCGCCTACGACGAGCTCGAGGGCATCCAGACGCTCAAGGAGCACTGGAAGAACCAGGAGCCGATCGCGTGGGAGCTGATCCACCGGGTTCCGGAGCACGTGCAGTTCCGCCACAACCGTCACATCCGGGCGGGTGTCGTGTGCCAGGACTGCCACGGTCCCGTCGAGAAGATGGACAAGCTCTACATGACCGCGGACACGAAGTGGTGGCCGTGGGGCCTGCCGACGAAGAAGCTCCAAATGGGCTGGTGCATCCAGTGCCACCGACAGAACGGCGCGTCGCAGGATTGCAACACCTGCCACTACTAGGGCCGCCCGTGCGGGGCGCTCAGGATTGGGACGGATGTCCGAGATCGATCGAAGAGATTTCTTGAAGCTCGTGGGAGTCAGCGCCGGCGCCACGGCGGCGGCGGGCTGTTCCGAACTCCCCGAGAAGCTCATCCCGTACGTGATCCAGCCCGAGGAGATCACCCCGGGGATTCCCGTCTTCTACGCGTCCACCTGTCAGGAGTGCCAGACGGGCTGCGGACTGCACGTACGCACCCGCGAGGGCCGCCCCGTCAAGCTCGAGGGCAACCCGGACCATCCCGTCAACAGGGGCGCCCTGTGTTCGCGCGGTCAGGCCGGCATCGAGCGCACCTACCACCCCGATCGCTACGAGAGCCCCCAGTCCCGGGGTGCCGACGGAACCCTCGCTCCCATCACCTGGGAAGAGGCGACGGCCCTGCTCGGCCAGAAGCTGCGCTCGGCGGGCCGCAAGGCCCGGGTGCTCGGCGGCGCGACGGGCCCGACGCTGGGGGCGCTCATCGAGCAGTGGGTTGCCGCGGTCGGCGCGGGCGGCAGCACCACCTACGAGCCCTTCGCCTACGAAGCCCTGCGCGCGTCGGCCAAGGCCGTCTTCGATGTCGACGTGCAGCCCGTCTTCAGCCTCGCGGACGCCGACTACGTGATCGACTTCGGCGCGGACTGCCTCGATGGCTGGCTGTCGCCGATCGAACACGCCCGCCAGCTCGCGGACGCCCGCGACATCCTGCGCAACCCGAACGGTGGCGCCCGCTTCGTCTTTGTCGGGCCGCGCCTCTCCCTCACGGCCGACAACGCCGACGAGTGGCTGCCCGCAGTGCCCGGCAGCGAGGGCCTCCTGGCCCTCGGCATCGCCCGCGAGTTGCTCGCGCGCAAGGGCGGCGACTTCCCGACGCTGGGCCCGTTGCTGGAACCCTTCGATGCCGCGAGCGTCGCGGCGAAGACGGGCGTCGACGCCGCGGTCATCCGCCGCATCGGCGCCGCTCTGGCGGCCGCCGAGGCGCCGGTGGCGCTGCCGCCGGGTGTCGGCCTCACCAGCCGCCGCGCGACAGCCACCAACGCAGCGGTGCTGATCTTGAACTACGTGGCCGGGGCCATGGGCAAGAACGTGACGTTGCCAGCCGCTGGCGACTCCCCGGGCAAGCCCGGCAGCTACCGTGACGTCACCGAGCTGATTGCCGCCATGAAGGCTGGCGATGTGTCGGTGCTGTTCATCCACGGCTCGAACCCGGTCTACTCGCTGCCGCCCG
Source organism: Myxococcota bacterium (assembly GCA_046754165.1). Taxonomy (GTDB): domain Bacteria; phylum Myxococcota_A; class UBA9160; order UBA9160; family SMWR01; genus JAFDEI01. Next base: position 136 of record JBHHVG010000236.1, on the reverse strand, counting down.
ACTCGGGCTTCAGCGAGGCGCTCCGCTCCGTCGACTTCGTCGTGTGCAGCGCGTCGATGCCCGACGAGACCAGCGAGAAGGCGCATCTGATCCTGCCCGACAACACGCCCCTCGAGTCCTGGGGCGACGCGTCGCC
>JBHHVG010000235.1:0-5384 GCA_046754165.1 Myxococcota bacterium | reverse complement strand
CATCACGTGATAGCTGCGCGAGTCGAGGATCAACAGGTCGCGGAGCTGCGGACGGCCGGCGGCCTGCGCAGAGTACGCGCCCCGCAGCGCCGACGACGCGAGCAGCACGGCCGCCAGCCCCCAGCGGAAGAGGCGATGCGAGCCCCCGGTGCCGCGACCTGCGGCGCCCTGCGCGTCCTCGTCGGCTGCCTGAGGCATAGCGCCCAAGGATAGCTCGACGAAGTCTGCGGACGGTGGGTGGGCTCGGGTCGTCCGTGCTGTTCCCTCACACCCTGGCGGACGATGCGGCCGTGGTCACCCGTCAGCGCGACCCACCGGCCTGGACGCGTTCGAGGCCGCGGCGCGCGACCTCCGAGCCCGGGTCGAGCTCGATGCTGCGGCGAAAGTGGAGGGCGGCCGCGCCGCGCTGGCCGAGGCGCTCGAGAAGAAGCGCAAGGTTGTAGTGGACCTCGGGCGAATCCGGCGCGTAGCGAAGGGCCTCCCGATACTGGGAGAGCGCGGCCCGCGGCCTTCGGCTCTTCTGGAACATCACCGCCAGATTGTTGCGAGCCTCGAGGAAGGTGGGGTCGATGGAGAGAGCGCGGCGATACGCCTCGATCGCCTGCTCCGCTTCGCCGCGATCCTGATGGATCCGTCCCAGGTTGTTGATGGCCCGCACGTCGTCCGGCCGGATTCGAAGCGTCTCCGAGTAGTGATAGGCGGCGGCGTCGAGGCGCTCCTCCGCGTGGAGCAGGCGGGCGAGGTTGTAGTGAGCCAGAAAGGCCTCCGGGTTGCGGGCGAGCGTGTCGCGCCACAGGGTCTCGGAATTCCGGTAGCTGGCGCTCTGCACGGCACTCGACACCGCGCAGAACACGATCGCCGCGGCCGCCGCGCCGATCAGAACCGGCCGCGGGACGTCGGATCTCCGTGTGAGGACCGAACCGAGGCCGCCCACCACCAGCGCGAGGATTCCGATCAGGGCCAGGTATTGATAGTGATCCGCTACGAACGAGAAGCGCATGTAATAGATGTCGAAGAAGCCGAGCACCGGGGACAGCATCAGCAGCGTGTACACGAGCCCGAAGAGCGCCGGTCGTCCCCAGCCGTCACGCCACCGCCACGCGATGGCGAGCAGCGCGACCCCTGCGACCGTCGGCAGCCACACCCACGGCAGGCTGGGGTCGATCTGCCAGCGCGGATAGACGAAGCTCAGCCCGACGGGGAGAAGCGCCTTGTACAGGTAGAACCAGGCGACCCAGCCCGCGCCCGCAAGGCGTGCCACGAAGCCGTCGGCGCGCACGACGAAGTCTTCGGCGACGAGCACCTGGGTCGAGAGCTCGAGCAGGCTCATCACACCCGCGACGGCAAAGAACGGCGCGACGCGCCACCCATCGCGCTTGTCGATCACGCCCCGACGCCACCATGCGCACAGCAGCAGCACGGCCGGCAGCGGCGCCGCGGCGCCTTTGCTCAGCATGGCGACCAGAAAGAACGCGAGCGCGGCGACGTAGCTGCCCGCACTGCGCCGGTCTTCGAAACGCAGGTAGCAACACAGCGACAGGGCGAAGAAGAAGAAGGAGAGCAGGTTCTTCCGCTGCGTGATCCAGGCGACGGACTCCACGTTGACGGGGTGGACCGCGAACAGCAGCGCGGCGAGCCAGGGAAGGGGGACGCGCAGCCGCCTCAGCGCGATCCAGATCAACAGCGCATTCAGCGCGTGGATCAGGACGTTGACGACGTGGTAGCCGACCGGGTCGAGACCCCAGAGCTGGTGCTCGACCCAGTACGTCGTAAACGTCATTGGCCAGTAGTTGATCTCCTGGGGCGGCTCCAGCCAGACCTGGTGGAGCCCGCCCTCTCGGAGGACGGGGTTGTCGATCAGATGCGTGTCGTCGTCCCAGACGAAATCACCCGTCAGCGCCGGCGCGTACACGGCGAAGCACGCGACGACGATCGCCGCGAGGCCGAGCCACCGCCGGACCGGGGCCAGGTCCGTCTGCGGATCGGGTTCCTCCGTTCGCCAGGGCTCCGACACGAACGGACGATACCCAGCGAAGCCTGCGGATCGCCACGAAACCGTGCGAGGGATGATCGCCGCTGGGGTCGGCGCACTGCGCGCCTCGGAGGGCGCGCGTTCACGCGAAACTCTCCGAAGGGCAGGATGGACGCGCTCGGCTCGAGCGAGAGGCGGTGGGGACCACAACTGGGGCTACCCGGCGGTCGCGCCCTCGAGCGTTGGCGTCGCGTCCGCCTCGCGGCCCTCGACCCGGGAGCGGTTGACGAGCACCATCAGCGCCGGAGCCAGCACGATGTCGGCGAGGAAGGCGACGACTGTGGCGAAGGAGGCGAGCAGGCCGAACTCCGCGATGTTGTTCATGTAGGCGAGCGTCATCACCACGAAGCCAGAGCCCAGGCAGAGCGACGTGAACAGCAGCGCCGAACCGGTGGTCTCGAGCGTCTCCCGGACCGCGCCGCGCGGATCGCCGGAAGCCGCGTAGTAGCGCCGGAACTTGTGCATGAAGTGGATGGTGTCGTCCACCGCCAGACCGATGATGATGCAACCGACCAACAGGCTGCTGTTGTCCAGAGGAATGCCGAGGGCGCCCATCAGGCCCAGCGTGAGGACGATGGGGTAGAGGTTGGGAATCATGGCCACGAGACCGCGCTTCAGATCGCCGATCAGAAGGATCATCAGCGGCGTGATGATGAGCAGCGCCAGCATGTACGACCGCGCCATGGTCGGGTTCACCGCCGAGAACATGCGTGCAAAAAGAATACCCAGACCGGTGATCTCGATCCCGACGTCGGGACCCAGGCGTTGCTCGAAGCTCTGCCTGAGCGCCTCGATGAACGGCGGGTAGCGCATGGCGTCACCGGAGGGAAGCCGCAGGCTCACGCGCGCAAGCCGGAACTGGCTGTCCGTGAGCTTCTCGAGGTCTTCGGAGCCGCTGTTCTCGAAGAGCAGGAGCTCCTGGGCCAACAGCTCGGGCCCGTCGGGAATCGCATAGTGGCTGCTGCGGTTCTCGTTCAGCGCCTGATGCGTCTCCCTCACGATGTCGAGGACGGAGATCGCCTTGTTCACGACGATGTCCCCGGTGATCGCCTCCGCGTCGGCAATCGCCCGCTCGATGCGCTTCAAGGTGGCGGGGTCGTGCAACCCGTCCTCCCGCCCGGTATCGACGACGATCTCGATCCCGTCTCCGCCGCCCAGGAAATCATCGACGAACTCGGTGTCGACCCGCACCGGGTCGTCTTCGGGGAACCAACGCAGCGGGTACTGCGAAAACTGGATGCGCGCGATTCCCGCCGATGCCAGCAGCCCCAGGGCCACGGATCCCCCGATCACCCGCCAGGGTTGAGCTGTCGCCATGTCACCCATCCGCACCAGGGCTCGCCCGATCCGCCGGTGCAGGCGGCTGCGGCCGGCGCCGAAGCGCGTCGCCCTCATCGGCGCAAACGAGAGCAGCGCGGGCAGGAGCGACACCACGTACGCGAACGCGAGCATCACCCCGATCGGCGCGACGGTTCCGAGGTTCGCCACCTGGGCCAGCTGCGCGGACGAGAACGAGATCAGGCCAGCAGCCGTCGTGACGCTGGCCATGAGGACCGCCAGGCCCGAGTGGCCCAGCGCGAAGGCGATCGCAGCGTCCTTCGCGAGGCCCTGGTCGAGGCCCCGGTAGACCATTGCGAGGGTGTGGATGGCACCGCATACGCCGACGGTGAGCAGCAGCGGCGGCAGGATCTGCGACGAAACCGAGGACGGAATATCCAGCATCGCCATGATCCCGACAGTCGAGATCAGCGAGCAGAAAACGACGATGACGGGTAGTACCGTCGAGACCACGCTGCGAAACAGCACGAACAGGAGCGCGACGAGCAGCATCACCGAGCTACTCAGCAGCGTCTTGATGTCGCTCATCATGTGATCGGTCGCGTGATGGTTGCCGACGGCACCACCCGTCAGGTAGAGGCGAAACTCGGGCGTCTCGAAATCCGCGATCACCCGCTTCATCCCGGTGACGATCGCCCGGGTTTCGGCGTCCGTGAGCATGCGGAGCTCGCTGTTCGACGGCTCGCCCGCAGCAGCAGGCTCCGCCTCGAAGCCCGCCAGCGCCTCGTCCACGGCGCCGCTGCCGTCCTCGCCGTAGACCTCCGGCTCGACGACGACCGCCGTGACGCGCCCGTCGTCGCTGATCAACCAATTTCGGTAGAACGGATTTCCCAGCACGCGGGTTCGCAGCGCCGCGAGGTCCGCATCGCTCTCGGGCCAGGCCTCGAGCAGGTCTTCGACGACCAGGCGTTCGCCCTCTCCTCGCGTGTTTCGGGCGTTGACGAGGCTCGTCACCTCCTCGATGTGGGGAACCTGCCTCTCGATGGCGACGTGGAAGTCGCGCAGTCGCGCGAGGAAGCCGAGGTCGAAGACCTCCGGGGGCTGAACGGCGACCAGGAGCGCCTCGTCCTGCCCGAACTGCTCGCGGAAGGCGTCGTAGCGGCTGCGCGCCGGATCGTCCGGGTGCAGAAAGCTCTCGATCGAGTTGTCGACGCGCAGCGCCGGCAGCCAGCTACCGAGCCAGCCCGTCATCCCGAAGACGAGGGCGATGACGACGATGCGCCGCCGCACCATCAGGCGCCCCCAGGCCTCGAAGCCCGTCTCGATGCGATCGTGAAGCTCGCCGATGGTCAGGGGAGCGCCTCCTACACGGGTGCTCGGGGCGCGCGGCCAGGATACTACACGTGACACACCTGTGTAAGCATCATCGGAGGCGGTTCGCCGGCGATCAGAGGAAGTCGAACTCCTCGAGATCCGGCTCTCTCGTCCAGCGCCAGTAGTCGAGCAGCAACCACGGCGACGTCGTCGTGACGCGGCCCTCGCTGTTCTTGTACCAGCTGTTCATGCCGGGATGGGACCACACCAGACCCGCATGAGCCTCGTCGAACCTGGCGTTGAAGGCCCGGTGCACCTCCTGCTTGCAATCCATCGCGCGCTGCGACCGCGAGAGGAGCGCCCGGAGGCAGCCCATGATGTATCGCACCTGGCACTCGGAGTGGAAGATGATGCTGCCGGCGTGAGCGAGGTTGGTCCCCGGACCATACAGGCAGAATAGGTTGGGAAAGCCCGGGACGGTGATTCCCAGGTGGGCGCGTGGATCGTCCCCCCAGAGCACACCCAGCTCGGCCCCGCCACGGCCGACGATCTCCATGGGCCACAGAAACCGGTTCGCGTGGAAGCCGGTCGCGAAGACCAGGACGTCGACCGGGTGTTCGCGGCCGTCCGCGCATACGACCGCGTCGGCGGCCACGCGTTCGATCGGTTCACTCACGAGCTCGACGTTCTCTCGCTTCAACGTGGCCAGCCAGCTGCCGTTGTCCTGGAGCATGCGCTTGCCGAAGGGAGGATAGGAGGG
>JBHHVG010000234.1:0-5418 GCA_046754165.1 Myxococcota bacterium | reverse complement strand
GGGGGCCAAGAAGCACCTGGAAGACAGTCTGCGGCGGCTCAAGACCGACCGCGTGGATCTCTGGCAGTTCCACGAGATCAACTGGGACGTCGACCCGGAATGGGTATTCGAACGGGGCGGGATCAAGGCGGCCGTCGAAGCCCGCGCGGCGGGCCTCCGCCAGCGCCGCCGCGGCCGCGTCCTCGTCGAGGGGGGTGACGACGGCGCCGTCCGCCGCCACACGGCCGGACACCTCGATCACGCGATCGTGCAACGGGCGCGGCTTGTCGATGCGCAGCGCGAAGAGGTCCGGACGCTCCTGGGTGCCGATCGCGAGCACGTCGCCGAGCCCGGCGTTGGCGACGAGCAGCGTCCGCACGCCGCGCCGCTCGAGCAGCGCGTTGGTGGCCACGGTCGTCCCCATCCGTACCCGACAAGCGGGCAGCGCCTGCTCTGCGGTGATGACACCGGCCCGGACGAGCAGCGCGCGCATGGCGTCCGCCGCCGCGTCGTCCACCGACAGCCGCTTGGCCACGTGGACGCTGCCGTCCGGCGCGACGCCGATGCAGTCGGTGAAGGTTCCACCGCGGTCGATGGCGAATTCCCAGGTCACGCTCAGGAGCCTCGCGCGGCGCCCGTGCGGGGCGGGCCGTCGCCGCAGTCTACTCGGGAGGGCGCCCGGGGCGCAGACGCCGGACGGCGCGCGCCGCGGCCCGCCGCATGGGGGCGTCTCCGGCGAGGGCGACGCCGGCCGCGACGGCGGCCACGAACACCGCGCCGCCCACCACGAGCTCCGCCAGCGGGCCCGCCTCCTCGAGCGCGAGATCGACGGCGGCGCGGGCGGCGGCGCCGGACAGCGCGGCGACCGCGAGCGAGCGTCCGGTCGTGGCGGCCAGCGGCCGCAGCGCCGGCGCGCCGTGCAGCCAGCGCGCGAAGGCCAGGGTGACGAGGGCGTTGGCGGTCATGCCGACGACCCCGGCGGCCGCGATGCCCGCGGCACCGTGGCGGGCGCCGAGGGCGAGGTAGAGCGGCACCGCGGCCAGGGCCATGACGCTCCCGATCAGCATCGGCCGCCAGGTGTCTCCGCGCGCGAAGAACGGGCGCACCGCGATCTGCTGGGCGGTCCAGGCCGGCACCGCCAGGGCGAAGATCTGGAGCAGCGTCGCCACCGAGACGCGGTCGGCGGCCGTGAACGCACCGCGCTGGTAGACCAGCGCCACGACTGGATCCGCCAGCACGAAGAAGCCTCCGGCGGCCAGGACCGACAGCGCGATGCCGCCGCGCAGCGTCGACCCCACCACGCGGTCGAGCTCGCCCTTGCGCCCGTCGACCCAGAGCTGGGAGAGGATCGGGAGAGCGGCGGTGGCGATGGCCTGTCCGACCACGGCCACGGGCAGCTGCATCAGCCGCCGGGCGAGGCCGAGCTGCGCGATGGTGCTCTCGGAGATCAAGCCGCCGAACCACTTGTCGTACCACTCGTCTACGGTCAACAAGCTGATGCCCAGCATCAGGGGTGCGGCGACGCCCAGGTAGCGGAGGAAGTCGCGGTCGGTCGGGGCGATGCGGAAGCCCAGGGCCAGATCGTCTCGCCGCGCGGCGTCCCAGAGCGGCACGAGGAACGGGCCGACCACCGCCCCGGCGAGCGCGCCCCAGGCGAAGCCCTCGGCGCCGAGGCTCGCGCCGAACGCGGCGCCGCCCGCGATGATGCCCGCGTTGTACAGCAGCGGCGCCAACGCCTGCGTCGCGAACGAGCCGCGCGCCATCAGCACGGCGCGCACGATGCCGCCGGCCACGAAGAAGACCTGGGCCGGCAGCAGGATGCGCGTGAGCCGCACGGTGAGGTCGCGGATGGCGGGATCGAAGCGCGGGAACTGCAGCGAGACCAGTGCCTCGGCCCGCCACCACAGCAGCGCGGTGGCGAGCAGCGACAGCGTGGCCATCGTCCCGAAGACCGTGGCGAACAGGCGCGCCGCGGCGGCCTCCCCCTGCTCCGCCCGGGTCCGGGTGTAGAACGGCACGAAGGCGATGGACAGCGCGCCGCCCGCGAGGAAGTAGTTGAGGAGGTCCGGGATCTGGAAGGCCGCGTAGTAGGCGCCGAGCTCCGGGCGGGTGCCGAGCTGGTAGGCCAACACCATCTCGCGCACGAAGCCCAGCAGACGCGACAGCAGCACGCTCGCGGCCAGCAGCAGCGCGGCCGCCGTGAAGCGCGAGCCCGGCGATCGGTCCGCGGCGCCGTCCTGCATCCCTCCCCCCGTTCCGGGGAGGTTACAGCGGATTGGGCTCGCGCCAGACGCGGCCGTCGTAGCTCTCGACGACCACGTCATCGCCCTCGCGGCCGCGCAGGTAGGAATGGCCGAGGGGGACCTTGCCGAAGGGCGTGTCCAGCACGTACTGGGGGATGGCGTAGCCGCTGGTGCGCCCGCGCAGCGCCCGGAAGAGGGCGATCCCCTTCTCGATGGGCACACGGAAGTGGGCCGTGCCCTCGAGCAGCTGGGCCTGGTAGCAGTAGTACGGCCGGACCCGCATCCGGACCAGCCCCTCGCACAGCGCCTTCATGGTGTCGACGTCGTCATTGATCCCGGCCATCAGCACGCTCTGGTTGCCCACCGGGATGCCGACCCGGCTGAGCCTGTCGCAGGATTCCGCTGCTTCTACCGTGAGTTCCGCGGGATGGTTGAAGTGGGTGTTGAGCCAGATCGGGTGGTACTTCGCGAGCATCCGGCAGAGCGCGTCGGTCACCCGGAACGGCAGCGTGACCGGCAGGCGGGTGCCGAGGCGAAGGATCTCGACGTGGGGGATGGCGCGGAGCTCGGCGAGCAGCCACTCGAGGCGCGCGTCCGAGTAGATCAGCGGATCCCCGCCCGTCAGCAGCACGTCGCGGATCTCCGGCGTGCGGCGGATCCAGTCGAGGGCGACGCCGAGCTCGCGCTTCTTCATGGTCCACTCTTCGTCGCCCAGCATGCGCTTGCGCAGGCAGAAGCGGCAGTACAGCGCGCACTCGTTGTTGACGCAGAAGGCGACGCGGTCCGGGTACACGCGGATGACGTTCTTGACGGGCGAGTGGGCGACCTCGTCCAGGGGATCCGCGAGGCCCGCGGGATCCCGGAGCTCCGCGCGGGTGGGCACGACCTGGCGGCGGATCGGGCAGGCGGGATTCTTGGGATCCATCAGCGCCGCGTAGTACGGCGTGATGACGAAGTGGAAGCGGTCCGCGAGTGCCGCGATGGCCCGGCGCTCGTCTTCGGTCGGATCCAGCACACCCGCGAGGTCGTCCGCGCTGCGGATGCGGTGGCGCATCTGCCAGGTCCAGTCGGTCCAGTCCTCCCGGGGGACGGCGGCGGCGCTCACGCGAGACCCAGGCGCACGAGCCCGAGGGCGAGAACGTCCGCCAGCAACGCTTCGTGGGAGCGCCCCTCGAGCTCGGCCAGGATGCCGAAGGAGCCGTCCGGGGCGAAGGTCGGCAGCGGGTTGATCTCCAGGAAGCAGGGCGCGCCGTCCGCATCCAGGCGGAAGTCGGCCCGGGCGAAGTCGAGGCACCCGAGTGCGCGGTAGGCGCGCAGCGCGAGCCGGGCGAGCTGCGCCTCGAGCGCCGCATCGAGCGCGCCGGGCGTGCACGGCTCGAGCGCGCGACGGCTCGGGGCGTGGGGGGCGAGCGCGTGGAGCCCGATGCGCGACGCCGCGTCGAGTGCGCGCTGCAGGGCCGGCAGCGCCCGCGGCGGATCGTTGCCGATCACGCAGACCGTGTACTCGGCGCCCGCGAGGAACGGCTCGATCAGCGCGGGCTGCCCGTACTCGCCGGCGATGCGCGCGACCTCCCGCAGCAGGCCGGCCCGGTCCGCGACGAGACTGCTGGGCCGGATGCCCTTCGCCGTGCCTTCCCATCTCGGTTTCACAAAGAGTGGGAAGTCCCCGGGCAGGGAGAGATTTTCCACTTCGCTGGCGGTGCTCGCCCAGGCCTGCCGCGGCACCGGCACGCCGTGGGCCGCCACGCGCTCCGCCGCCCAGACCTTGTCCAGGGTCGTGGACAGGGTGAGTGCGTCCGAGCCGAGATGGGGGACGTTCGCCATCTCCAGCAGCACGGGGGCCCAGGCCTCGCGATTCCGACCGCCGAAGCCCTCGGCGATGTTGAGCGCCACATCGAGGGCCGGCAGCTCCCCCTTGCCGAGCTGGGCCAGCAGGTCGTGCGGGCTCCCGATCCGCACGGGCTGGTGACCGAGCTGGCGGATGGCGCCTTCCAGGGCGCACACGGTCTCCTCGGGCTCGTACTCGACGTCGGCATCCGCCGGCGCGACGCGATCGCCGGGGCCGCTGCATTGCAGGTCGAAGACGAGGCCGAACTGGAGGGAGGACATGGCGGGGGAGGATACCGCCCCCTCCCGCCACGCTCCCCCCGCGGATCTGCACTGGCGACCCGGGCCCCGGCCGATATGTTCGGCCGCAGGCACCGCGACGCGGCGGCGCACCCCCCGTTGGACGGACGATGGCAGAGGTCGAGAACCGGGTGTTCGGCGGGCCGCTCGCGCTGGCGTGGTCGCTCGCGATCGGCTGGACCGGAGTGGTGCTGTGGGCCGGCAGCGGGCTCGGCTCCGAAGCCATGACGTCGCGCTTCATCCGGCCGCTGCTCGAGTGGCTGCTGCCGCGCGCGCTGCCGGAGACACTCACGTCCCTGCACTGGGGGATCCGCAAGGGGGCGCACCTGGCCGAGTACGGCCTGCTCGCCGTGCTGGCGGCGCGCGCACTGGCTTCGACCCGGCGCCTCGCGGCCCGGCGCCTCGCGCTCGCGGCCCTGGCCTGGGTCGCCGTCGTCGCCAGCTTCGACGAGGCGCGCCAGGCCTTCACGGACACGCGCTCCGGGTCGCCCGGAGACATCGCGCTCGACGTGGCCGGCGGCATGATCGGGCTGGCCGCAGCGGGCGGCGCGCTGCGCCACCCGCCGGGCGGATCCTCAAAGGGGGGGGAGGTCGGGTGAGCGGCGTGCCGGCCCCGCAGCAGAGCGCAGGCGGCGCAAGGCTGCTCGACCGCATCGAGCAGATCGGCAACGCCCTGCCCCATCCCGCGACGCTCTTCCTGATCGGGGCCGTGGCCGTGCTCGCCCTCTCCCAGCTCGCGGCGAGCCTCGAGTGGAGCGTCGAGAAGAGCGTGACCCGGGAGGTGCGCGTGCAGCTGCAGGGCACCGATGGCGCGGTCCTGCTCGACCCGGAGAGCGGCGAGCCCAGGACCCGCCCGGTCCTCGACGCGACGACCGGCGAGCCCCTCCGCGAAGTCGTCCGGGTGCCGCTGCACGCCACGGGGCTGCTGACCTCCGAGGGCCTCTACTGGGCGCTGCGCACCCTGGTGAAGAACTTCGTCGACTTTCCGCCACTCGGCGTGGTGCTGGTGGGGATGCTGGGCATCGGCGTGGCGGAGAAGAGCGGCTTCATCGGAACGTTCCTCAAGGCC
>JBHHVG010000233.1:0-5438 GCA_046754165.1 Myxococcota bacterium | reverse complement strand
GCGAGCGCGCGCGCGCTCCTCGCGGAGCTCGTCGAGGAGGGCGTCGACCGCTACGACGCCCCATCCCCTCCGGAGGCGCGCTCTGCCGATCCGCCAGCACCGACAGCGCCGCGCCCCGCCGAAGCTCGTCTCCCCGACCTGGCGCCGGACACGCCGGTCTCCGCCTGGGGCGACCCCACCAACCTGACGGAGGTGCGCGACGCCCTGGGCGAATGCACACGCTGTGGCCTCGCCGGCGGCCGCACCCAGATCGTCTTCGGCGACGGGAATCCCCACGCGGACCTGATGTTCATCGGCGAGGGCCCGGGCCGGGAAGAGGACCGCCGCGGCCTCCCCTTCGTGGGCCGTGCCGGCGAGCTCCTCACCGTGATGATCGAAAAGGGCCTCGGGATCCCGCGAAGCGACGTCTACATCTGCAACGTCGTGAAGTGCCGCCCGCCGAACAACCGGACCCCGCTCGAGCCCGAAGTCGCCGCGTGCCGCCCCTTCCTGATGGGACAGATCGCCGCCGTGAAGCCCGTGGTGATCGTCACCCTCGGCAAGCCGGCGGCCAGCCTGCTGCTCGGGCGAGAGGTCGCCATCACCCGGATCCGCGGCCAGTGGCAGAGCTTCGAGGGCATCCCGCTGATGCCGACGCTGCACCCGGCGTACATCCTGCGCCAGTACACGCCGGAGAACCGGCGCCACGTCTGGGAAGACATGAAGGCGGCGCTTGCCAGGTCGCGGGAAGGCTGAGCCCCTGGGGTGGGACTAGTAGGGCCGCTCCGGCACGGCCGCCGACTGCGCCTCGCGGAACTTCACGAGCTTCTCCCGCACCGACGCGTCGCCGCGGGCGAGGATCGCCCCGGCGAAGAGCCCGGCGTTCTTCGCGCCCGCCTTTCCGATGGCGAAGGTCGCCACGGGGATCCCGCCGGGCATCTGCACCGTCGCGAGCAGGGCGTCGAGCCCCTGTAGCGCGGAGCTGTCGACGGGGACGCCCAGCACGGGGAGCAGCGTGTGGGCGGCGGCGACGCCGGCCAGGTGCGCCGCGCCCCCGGCACCGGCGATGATGACCTCGATGCCGTCCTCCTCGGCGCCGGCCAGGTACTCCGTCAGGCGATCCGGCGTGCGGTGGGCGGAGATCACGCGTACGTCGCAGGCCACGCCGAGCTTCTCGAGCGCGTCCTGGGCCGGCTGCATCGTCTCCCAGTCGTTCTTGCTGCCCATGATGTGGGCGACCCGGGCGGTGCTCATCTGGACTCCCTTTGCCCGCGTTCCGGGGCGGTGCCTCATTGTAGGGGCCGCTGTGGGGAAATGGGATAGGCTCGGGTCCTCGGGGGAAGATCCGTGACCCAGTCGCTGCGGACGCACGAGATCACGGGCGATACGGCGCTGTGCGCGATCGTGCTGCATCCGGCCGGCCACACCCGCTCGCCGGCGATGCACAACGCCGCATTCGCCGCGCTCGGCATCGACGCGGTCTACCTGGCCTTCGACGTGCCGCCGGAGCGGCTGACGGACGCCATCGCCGGACTTCGAGCCCTGGGTGCGCGCCAGCTGTCGGTGTCCTTGCCCCACAAGCAGGCGATCCTTCCGCTCCTCGACGAGGTGGATGAGCGCGCCCGCGCCATCGGCGCGGTCAACACCGTGATCCAGCGCGGCGACCGGCTGTGCGGCAGCAACACCGACTGGCTGGGCGCGATCCGGGCGCTGGAGCGAGCGGGCCCCCTCGACGGCAAGCACGCCGTGGTGCTGGGCGCGGGCGGGACCGCGAGGGCGGTGGTCTACGGTCTGCGCGAGCGAGTCGCGCGGGTCACCGTCCTGAACCGCAGTGCCGAGCGGGCCCGTTCGCTGGCGTCGGAGCTGGGCGCCTACGGGGCCGGCAGCCTCGCCGATCTCGCCGGGACGCCCTGCGACGTGGTCATCAACACCACGTCGGTGGGGCTGCGGGAGGACGCGCCCTGCCCACCGGCGGCGTGGTGATGGACGCGGTCTACGACCCGCCGCGCACCCGCCTGCTGCGCGACGCCGAGAAGCGCGGCGCGCGGGTCGTGTCCGGCAAGTGGATGCTGGTCTACCAGGCGGCCGAGCAGTTCCGCGCGTGGACCGGGCGGGAGGCGCCGGCCGAGGTGATGGCCGCGGCGTTCGAGGTGGAGGCTGCCTAGTCGGCGTAGCCCCACTTCTCCTTGTTGTCCTGGATCTGCTGCGGGCTCGGCTTCTCTTTTTCCTCGACGTCCGGAACCGAGAAGTCGTCCTTGGCGTCGACGATCTTGGCGTTGATGGGGGTGTCTTCGCTGAAGACGTCGGGTACCTGCTCGTCCTCGAAGATTGCCTCCCACGGGCACTCTGGCTCGCACACGCCGCAGTTGATGCACTCTTCGGGATCGATGAACAGCTGGTTGGGGAAGGTCTCCGTGTCTTTGCCGTCGTAGCCGTAGATGCAGTCGACGGGACAGACTTCTACGCACGACTGATCGACACAGTCTCGACAGAGCCGCGTGATTACCCAGGTCATCGCTCTCCTCTCGGGATTCGACCAGGTCGGCGGGAGCCGACCTACTTCAGCTTCGTCTCTTTGTACAAGACGTGCTTGCGGACGACGGGATCATACTTCTTCAACGAGATCTTCCCCGGGGTATTGGTCTTGTTCTTCACAGTCGTGTAGAAATGACCGGTTCCGGCGCTCGACTCGAGCTTGATCTTCTCGCGCTTGCCCTTCTTGGCCATGGCCTGTTCATCTCCAATCCGGCGTCGCGGGCTCGACTAGCGGGTCTGTTCGGGGACGGCCTCGCCGGTCTTCTGGAAGACCCGGATCCGGCGATCCCCCTCGGCCTCGGTGCGGACCCGGCTGGGCTTGCCGTCTCCGTCGACGAGCATGACGTTCGAGGCGTCGATGACGCCCTCCTGCTCGATGACACCGCCGGCGCGGGCGCCCTTGCGGCCGGGTTTGAGATGGCGCTTCTGCATGCGGACCTTCTCGACCCGGACCTTGCCCGCCTTGCGGTCGACGCTGATCACCTTGCCCTGCTTGCCGCGGTCGGCCCCCGCGATCACCTGGACCAGGTCGCCCTTCCGAATTCGATGTGCCATGCCGCATTGCCTCCAGCGAGCGCATAGGGATGCGCCAGCCGGAGCCCCGAGTCAACCCCTCCCCCGGGGAAAGGCGCGGAAAATGGCGAGCTTCCGGCGTGTTGTGGCGGGATGGTTCTCCGCGAGGGATATTTCGCGGCCGTGGGGAAGATCATCCTGGGACTGGCTGGAGCGGGGCTGCTGGTGTTGGCCTGCCAGGCCGTCCTGCCCGAGCGCTTCGCGGTCAACGTGCCGCTGCGCAGCGTGCTGGGCCAGACTGTCCGGCCTGACGAGGGCACGCTGGAAGAGCGGCTGGTCGTTCCCGAGGGATTCGCGATTCGGATCTTCGCCGACGTCCCGGGCGCCCGGGCCCTCCGCTTCACCGAAGGCGGAGCCCTGCTGGTCTCGACGATCGGCGGCAAGGCGATCGTGCTGGTCGAGCCCGACGCCGACGGGGACGGACGCTCCGACGGACAGCGCCGCGTGCTGGACGACCTGAACCGTCCCTACGGCCTCGACTTCCACGACGGCTGGCTGTACGTCGGCGAGACCGACGCGGTGGGACGCATCCGCTTCGACACCGAGAAGGGCGCAACGATCGGCTCCTACGAGCGCGTGGTCACCGGCCTCCCCGGCGGTGGCCACTGGACGCGCACCGTCCGCTTCGGCGACGACGGCCTGCTCTACGTGACCATCGGCTCGAGCTGCAACGTCTGCGACGAGGACGATCCGCGGCGCGCCGCCATCGTCCGCTACCGACCCGACGGCAGCGGCGAGGAGATCTACGCCACGGGTCTGCGCAACGCCGTGGGCCTCGATTGGCGCCCGGCCACCGGCGAGCTCTTCGCCAACGACAACGGGCGGGACCTGCTGGGCGACGATTTCCCGCCGTGCGAGCTCAACCGCGTGGTGCGCGGCGGATTCTACGGCTGGCCCGTCGCGAACGGCGAGAATGTGCCGGATCCGGACCTGGGCGGGGGCCAGGAGGAGCGCATCGCCTCGGCGCTGCCCCCGGCTCACGGCTACGCCGCTCACAACGCCCCGCTCGGGCTGTCGTTCGTCCGCGGCCGCCGCCTCCCTGCGGACTTCCACGATGCGGCGCTGTCGGCGCTGCACGGATCCTGGAACCGCACGGAGAAGGACGGCTACAAGGTGGTTTCGCTGCACTGGAACGCGAGCGGCGGCATCGAGGAACGCGACTTCGTCTCCGGCTTCGAGATCGACGACGACGTGATCGGGCGCCCGGTGGACGTCGTGGAGGGCCCGGACGGCGCGTTCTACGTCTCCGACGACTACGCTGGGCTCATCTACCGCGTGGCCTGGCTCGGCGCCGATGGCTGACGCCTCCCCGCCGCCGCCCCCGGCGGCCTTCTCTCCGGGGCGCCGGGCAGCGGTGGCGGTGCTGACGGTGATCGCCCTCGCCGCCCTCGCAACCTTCCTCTACCAGAACCGCGGCTACATCGGGGCGCACTACGCCGTGAGCCCGGGCGCGGCCACCGCCATCGCGGCCCTCATGGTGGCGACCCTCGCGCTGCGCGGCCTCTCCCACCGGGCGATGTTCCACCGCCTCGGCATCCGGGCCACGGTCTTCGACTGGTTCCGCCTGGTGACCGTCACATCGTTCACCAACTACCTGCCGCTCTCGGCGGGCATGCTCGCCAAGGCCTTCTTCCTGAAGCGGGTCCACGCCCTGCCCTACGGCAGCTTCGCCGTGGGCCAGGTCGCGCTGCTGGTGATCATCGCCTCGACCAACGGCGCGGCGGGCCTCGCGACCCTGGCCTTCGCGTTCCCCGAACACGTCCCGGGCGTGATCGGTGCGGGCTTCGCCCTGATGATCTCGGCCTCGGCGCTGCTGTTCCTGCCGATCGGTCCGATGAAGCGGCTGCTGCACGAGCGCGTGGCGTGGGACGCGGCGATCGTGTCGGATCTGCGGCGCGCGTGGCCCATGGTGTGCGTGCTCCAGCTCGGCATCCTGCTGGCCTCCGCCGCGATCCTGCGGATCTGCTTCGCCCTCGGATCGTCCGGGGTCGGCTTCTCGGCCTGCCTGATCTTCTCGGCCGCGGCGATGCTGACGCGCCTCGTGGCGTTCGTGCCCGGCGCCATCGGAATCCGCGAGTTCATGGTGGGCGGTCTCGCCTACCTCACCGGCTTCGAGCTGCGCGACGCGGTGATCGCGGCTGCGGCGGCGCGCACGGTGGAGATCGCGGTGGTGTTCACGCTGGGGGGACTGTTCACCTACCGGCTGTCCGGGGAGGTCCTGTCGTCGTACGGAGACGCGAAGTCGGGCTAGAGGCCCGGCCGGAGCCGTGCGCGAACGACGCTATGCGCGCAGGTGGGTGGCGGAGGGAGGGCTCCGGGGGGCGTCTCGGCCGGGCGACTGCTTCGCCCCG
>JBHHVG010000232.1:0-5440 GCA_046754165.1 Myxococcota bacterium | reverse complement strand
ACCCGGTCGCGCATAAGAGCGAGAAGTGCATCGATTGCTTCCCGCGCGTCGAGCAGGGCATCGCTCCCGCCTGCAACCGCCAGTGCGTGGGCAGAACGCGGGCCTACGGCTACCTCGATGATTCCGGGAGCCAGGTACACAAGCTGGTGCGGCGCTGGAAGGTGGCGCTGCCGCTGCACCCGGAGTTCGGCACCGAGCCGAATGTGTTCTACGTGCCCCCGATGTCGCCGCTGGCATTCGACGCGGACGGCAGGCTGACCCAGGCGGGGCGCCTCCCGATCGAGGTGTTGGAGGGCTACTTCGGCCCAGCCGTTCGTCGGGCCCTCGACACCATCATCGCGGAACGCGAGCGTCGCAAGCGGGGGGAACCTTCGGAGCTGATGGACCTGTTGATCAGCCGTCGTTGGCTGGATCGCTTCGCGGAGTTCACCGCCGAGCCGGTCTGATCGCCACCGGGCGCAGACCAGGAGAATGAGATGGCGAAGGTGAAGCGCATTGCGACGAGCAGCCAGAAGCTGCTCGACGTCGACGGGGCCATCTGGGCGAGTCTGGCGGGGGTCGGGATCGACCTGGTCCCGGCGCCGGTGACGTTGGCTGCGGGCGTATCCGGCCAGATGGCGCTCAGTCAGAGCCACGGCAAGGTGCGCCGTGTCGAAGCGCGCCTGGCCCACAACGGGGAAACCCTCAGCGTCCGGCTCTCGTGGCGGGATGCCCGGAGAGACGACCGGATCGACGACCTGGATCGCTTCGCCGACGGGGCTGCGGTGATGTTTCCCCTGCGCGACGATGCCAATCCCGTCACGATGGGCGACGCGAAGCAGCCAGTGAACGCGTGGCTCTGGAAGGCAGATCGGAAGGAGCCCTTCGACGTGATCGCCCGGGGCTACTCCACCAGCCAGAGGCGGCCCGCGAGCGCGAGCCAGCTCGCCGCCAGCGCACGCTACCGCGATGGCGGGTGGCACCTCGTGTTCCAACGCTCGCTGCGTGCCGACAGCGGCGAGTTCGCCCGCTTCGCGCCGGGCCGGTCCGTCAAGATCGCCTTCGCGATCTGGGAGGGCAGCAACGCCGAGCGCGCGGGCCAGAAAGCAATCTCGGGCGCCTTCGTCGAGCTCGAGTTGGAGTCCTGAAGCAGCGTCGGGCGCAGCCCCGGGAGACGGATCTTCCGTCGCCGTCCGGGGAACCCGATGGAGGAAGCGGTGATGTCGAATCAAGAGCTCGTCAGCGGAAAGCAGGATATCTCACTCATGTTCCCCATCTTTGGCAGCCATGTCCGGCGCATCGGCTGGGTGCGGACCGTGATCGGTGGGTTCTCGATGTATCTATGCATTCCATTCCTGGTGGTATCCCACCTGACCTCGTCGTTGATCTTCTACCAGTGGGTCGTGAGGCCGCTCTTCGGAACCAGACGACTCGAATGGAAGAACTTCATCATCATCGACAGACATCGCATCGAGAGAATCCCCGCATTCGACAAGTTCAACTGCATGTTCTGTGGATATGCCAACGGGATCTGCACGCTGATCAACAAAGAGCTCGACCAATTCGATGAGGTCGAGGGGGACATCGGAGCTGGCAAGCAGATGCTGCTCATCGCAGTGCTCGTGCTTCTGATTCCGTGGGGGCTGATCTCCGAGTTGGCGCATCAGATCATCTACAACGTCCTGGTCTCCCGTCCACTGGGAATGCACCGGGTCTCGGCGAAGGAAGCCGACGTCATCCTGGAAGAGCATGGCTATGCCTCCCAGTTCTCACCCATGACCCGCTTCTTCTTGAGGTCGGCAAAGAACTCGGCGTTGCGTTTCGCGATGGCGTTGGAGCAGATCGAGTCGTCGTGGTGCCCCTTGACCCACTTCGAACGCAGAGAGGGGATCGTCTACCCCGACCATCACAAGCGGTTCTTTGGACCGGATGAGATCGAAGCGATGCGCCGGACCTTGATGACGGAAGGCTCCGTCTCTCCCCGCAAGCCGCTCTGGTAGGGAATTTCCACGAGCGCCCTTCCCGGATCGCGCCGGCTTGACAAGATGGGTCGATCGGCCTAGAACTGGGTGCATGAATTTGGGCGATCGCACAAAATTTAGGCTGCCGCCGCTGTCTCGTCGGGGCTTCCTGCGGATCGGCGCCGCCGCCAGCGCCTCGCTCGCCGGGGGTGGGGCGATGATCGGATGCCACGGGGCCGAGTCGCCCCTCGATCCTCGCCTCGCCGCAGAGCAGCCCGAGTTCCTCTCTCGCGACGAGCTCGTCGTGCTCGCGACCGTGGCCGAGCGGGTCGTCGCGTCGGCACCCTCCGTCCCGACGTCGCTCGAGACCCGCATCGCGCGGCGAATCGACCGAGAGCTCGCGATCGTGGGCGGCCGCCTCGCTTCGGACGTGCGCGCGGCGCTGATCCTGATCGAGTACGGGCCCTGGCTCGACTCCCGGTTTCGCCGCTTCACTGCGCTCAGCCCCGACGCGCAGGACGACTTCCTCCGCGCGTGCGAGCACTCCCGCTGGCTGTTGCGACGCCGGGCGTACGCGGGGTTGCGGCTGCTGTGTCTCTTCTTCCACTACAGCGACGACCGCACCTGGCCCTCGATCGGCTACGCGGGCCCGACGGTTCCGCGCAAGCTGCCCGAGGCCGCCAACGCGATCAGCGCGCTCGGCCGACCGCTCTGGGCGGGGAAGCCGTGATTCTCGAATCGTCGGACGTGCAGCGGGACCTGCACGAGCAGGTCGACGTCGTCGTGATCGGCTCGGGCTGCGGTGGAGCCACGATCTCGGAGGAGCTCGCAGCCGCCGGGCACTCGGTGCTTCTCCTGGAGCGTGGCGGGTACTACACGGCGGCGCGCGGCGACTTCGATCAGCGTAGCGACGACATGCTGGCCCGGATCACGGGCGGCCGCGGGCTCGAGACCACCGCGAACGGGCAGCTCGCCCTCATGTACGGGAACTGCGTGGGCGGGGCCAGCGTGCACTACTGGGCCGACAGCTGGCGGCTTCCAGACGACCGCGCGGCCCGCTACGCCGAGCTCGGTGTCGAGGGCCACGAGACCGCCGACCTCGCCGCCCACTTCGAGCGCATCGAGCGCGATCTCAACGTCCACCCAGCGCCTCCTCAGCTGTACAACCGCATGAATCACCTCTTCGACGAAGGCGCCCGGCGGCTCGGCTGGCACGTCGAGCCGGTCCGTCAGGCGAGGCGGGGCTGCGTGCGAAGCGGGCACTGCTACCAGGGCTGCGCGTTCGACGCGAAGCAGTCACAGCTCGTGACCCACATCCCCCGCGCTCTCGAGGCCGGCGCCCGGCTGTTCGCGGATTGCCAGGTGGAAGCCATCCTCACCGACGAGAGAGGGAGGGCATCCGGGCTGCGGGCCGTGTTCCTGGATCGCACCACCAACCGACCGAGCGGACACCGCCTCGAGGTGCGGAGCCGAGTGGTGGTGCTGGCCGCGGGGGGTTTCGCGTCGGCGGCGATCTGGCTGCGCTCTGGCCTCCCCAACGGGAGCGGACAGGTGGGTCGCAACCTCGCCTGCAACCCCTGCCCTTTCCTGCACGCCATCTTCCCCGATCCCGTCGAGCAGTGGACGAACATCCCGGCGGCGACGGGGACGATGGATTTTCGCCTCGCGCGCTTCGAGGACGGCCGCTACCGGGAGGGCGGCTATCTCCTCCACCCCAACCAGCTTCAGCCGGAGTTCCTCGCAGCGACGCTGCCCGGCTTCGGGCTCGAGCACCGGAAGCTCATGGATCTGCTGCCTCGGATGGGAGGGGCCGTCGCGTGGATCGACGACGAGCTGCCGGGATCGATCGAGATCGACGGCGAGGGGCGCGTGCTCCACCGATTCCGGATTCGGGGCGTGGACGAGCTGAAGACCCGCGACGCACTCAAGAAGCAGGCGCTCCTGCTCCTCGCGGCGGGCGCGACGGAGGTGATCGTGCCCGACCTGCGCGGGACGCGCATCCGGGACGAAGACGATATCGCCGCGCTCGACCGGATCGATCTCACGGACGGCGGGATGATCTTCGGCGCACCCCATCCCGCCGGTGCCCTCCGCATGGGCTCCGACACGCGAACGAGTGTCGTCGACTCGAAGCACGAGGCGCACGAGGTTCCGGGGCTCTTCGTGGCGGATCCGATCGCCTTCCCGCTCCCCCCGAGCGTCGATCCTTCGCTCACCATCATGGCTTGGTCCATCGTGGCTGCCGGGGCCGTGAGCGGACGGCTCGGCTGATGAGAGCGCGTCCCATGGGACGGAGATGGCGGCTCGTGTCGCGCCGGGCGTCGTCCGCCGCGCTGCTGCGGGCCGCCGCTTCAAGAGCGACCCGATGACCGCGGGCGCCGGTGGGTCGGTCCTCCTGATCGGTGGCTATGGCGTGGTGGGATCGTGGATCGCGCGGCTGCTGAGGGAGCGGCATCCGGAGCTCCCGCTCCTGCTCGCTGGTCGGAGCCCGGAGAAGGGGGCGACGCTGGCCGAGGAGCTCGGGACGGCCGGCACCGTGCGCGTGGACGCCGGGGCAGGGAATCCTCTGAGCGCGCTCTCGAAGCCTCCGGCGCTGGTGCTGACGGCGGCCAACGACCCCGAAGACCGCGTGCTCCTGGCCGCGGTGCGCGCCGGGATCCCGGTCGTGGACATCACGCGCTGGACGGCGCGGGTGCAGCGCAGCGTTCTCCGGCTCTCCTGCGAGGAGATCCGCGCTCCGGTCGTCCTCGCCTCCTCGTGGATGGGCGGCCTGGCATCTATCACAGCGTCTGCGGGAGCCGCGCGAATTGCCCCGGTCGAGCGCATCGAGATCGACATCTGCTATGCGCAGGCCGATCAGTCCGGCAGCGACTCGGTCGCGTACGTGGACCGGCTCGCGATCCCCTTCGAGACCACGCAAGACGGCCGCGAGCGGCTCTCGTACCCGCTGACCGACGGCCGGGTGGTGCGTTTCCCCGGTGGTCGGAAGGCGAGCACCTATCGCCTCGATACGCCCGAGCAGGCGACCCTTCCCTGCTTCCTCGGGGCTTCGACGGTCGCCACGCGGATCGGCTACGACTCGCCGGCCGCGTCGTGGATGCTCGTTGCACTGAAGCGCTCCGGGATCCTGCGCGTCCTCCAGCGGGATCGCTTCACCCCCTGGCGCCGCGCCCTGCTGCACAGCTCCGGCGACGGCGATCGGGCGACCTTCGTCGTCTCGGTCGAGGGGAAGTCCGGCAGCGTCCGGGTAGAGGTCGTCGATCCGAAGGGCCAGGCCCACCTGACGGCCGTGGGGGCCGTCGTGGCCGCCGAGCGCGCGCTCGGCCTGGACGGAGGAGCTCCCGCAGCGGCCCGCGCCTGGTTCCCCGAGCAGTTCCCCGACCCGGAGGGAGCGCTCGCCACCGCCCACACGCTCGGCGTGGAGGTCGTGATCCAATGAGCCGCCACCGCGCGGGTACCGCCGTCATCGAGAAGGGTCGCAAGAGCGTCGACGAGATCCT
>JBHHVG010000231.1:0-5483 GCA_046754165.1 Myxococcota bacterium | reverse complement strand
ATTCGCTGTGACGTCCGCGATCGTGTAGAAGTCGGACTCGTCGTTGGTGATGGTGACCTTGACCGGCATCCCGGCCATGGACATCGACTCTCCACCCATTCGGCGTCCGCGGCGTTCGAGCAGCCCGTCGATGTCCTGGGCGCCGGACAATACCGCCCCGAGGGATCGCTCGATCTCCTCCCACGCCAGGCGTCGCTCCGGCTCGCCACCACGCGGGGTGGTTACGCGATAGACCTCCAGCGCGACTCCGGAACGCGACGTGTAGACGTGGGCCCCCAGGATGTTGATCTGGTAGGCGGTGAGTACACCCGCCACCTTGGCGTAGAGACCGTGCACGTCCTGCGTGCACACGATGAACTCCGAGAAGTCTCCGCGCATCTCGCGCACGGTCGTCGAGAGCAATTTCGTCTCTTGTAGCGAGAACACCGCCTCGGCGTGTCGGGCGATCTGACGCGGGGCGTGGGCGATGAAGTAGCGGCGCGGCATCATGCCAAAGTACGATTGGATCTCGTCGTCCCCGATCCCCATCTTTCGGAGCTCCGCCGCGGCCGCGTGTTGCCTCGTCTCGACCCGCTGCTCGATCAGCTCCACGGCACGTCTCTCGTCATGGCCGGTTTCGAGGAACTCCGAGGTGCGCTCGAAGAGCTCGCGCAGGAGCTGCCCCTTCCACCCGGTCCAGGCAGTCTTCGACGATGCCCGGATATCCGCGAAGGTGAGCAGATAGAGATCCCTCAGGCTCGTCCGATCGCCGACGAGCCGCGCGAAGTCGAGGATCAGCCGGGGATCCGAGAGGTCTCGAGTCTGCGCAAGGCGCGACATCGTCAGGTGATGCTCGACCAGGAACACCACGCGATCGACCCGCGACGACGACAGCTCCAATCTCTCGACGCAGGCACGGGCGCGCACTGCGCCCTTGCTCGAGTGGTCCCCCCCGAGGCCCTTGCCGATGTCGTGCAGCATGCAGCCGAGAAAGAGCACGGTCCAGTCTTCGGTGGCGCGCACCAGAATGGTGAGGTCGGGATTCGACCGCTCGTACTCACCCTTCCACAGCCGACGCAGCTCTTCGACCAGGAAGATCGAGTGAACGTCCACCGTGTAGGTGTGGTACATGATGTGTTGCCATCGGCAGACGATGTGTTCCCACTCGGGCAGGTACGCGGCGAGTACGCCCTCCTCGTTCATCATCACCAGGGTGCGCATCACCCGGTGCTGACCGCCCAGGATCTTCTCGAAGATCGCCGCGGCCTCCGGATCGCGCTGGTAGGCGTCGTCGATCAGGTGCAGACTCTCACGGATCAGACGCCGCGCTTTGCGGGTGAGCGGCACGTCGTGGTCCTGGGCCACCGCAAACGCGTGGAGCAGTCCGAGCGGCGCTTCGCGAAGCTGCCGCCCGTGTGGAATCTCGAGTTGACCCTCGCGAATCCGGAAGTCGTGCTCGACGTCCTTGATCCGTCGCCGTCGCGGAAGCTTGCGGACACGGGAGTGGCACTGCTCGATCACGAGCTCCGAAAAGTTGTTGATCGCACGGGCGTGACGGTAGAAATCCCCCATGAAGCGCTCGACCGGGAGCTCTTCCCCCGCGAGGTCCGCGTAGCCCAGCGACACGGACATCTGCTCCTGGATCTCGAAGCTCAACTGGTCGGTCTTGCGGCCGCACATCAGGTGCAGCTCGTTGCGGATGCGCCACACGAACTCGAGCGCGCCCCGCAGCTCGACGATCTCTGCCTCGGTAAGCAGGCCGAGATGCAGGAACTCCTCGACGCGGCGCGCCCCGGGCTGGATCATCTGCATCACCCAGAAAGCCGTGTGGTAGTCGCGGAGGGTGCCCTGCCCTTCCTTCACGTTGGGCTGGAGCAGGTAGGGCGAATCGCCGGCGTTCGCGTGGCGCTCCCTCGCCGCCTCGATCTGACCGCGGATGAATCGCTCCGGATCGCCGAAGAGCTCGGCGACACGTCGGCGGCCGAATGCGTGGAAGAGGACGCCACTCCCGGCGACCATGCGGGGGTTCAAGATGGCGGTGAGAACCGTCGTGTCCTGCTTCGCCAGGCTCACGGTTTCGCTGATCGTGCGGGTAGCGCAGCCGACCTGCAGGCCCGCATCCCACATCCAATACTGGAGTCGCTCGGTGACGGTGCGGACGAAGGCCGTCACCGTGTCGCGATGCAGGAAGAGCAGATCGACGTCCGAGTAGATGCTCATCTCGCGACGCGCGTATCCGCCGACCGCAATCACCGCGAGCTCCGTCTGCGCTTCTCCGCCGCCCGAGAAGAACGTCTCCTCTGCGAACCAGAAGAGCCGCCGCACCAGCCGATCGACGAGATCCGAATGCAGCTCGTTCACCTGCCGGCCCGAGCCGCCGGTGTTGTGGAGGTCGGCGAGGAAGACGCGCACCGCGCCCAGATACTCGCGCACCATCTCGACGACCTTGCCCTCATCGATGGGCGCGACCGCATCTCCCTCCCGGAGTCCGGCGAAGAATTCTTCTACCGAGGGCGCGGTTCTCACGGCGGATCTCCCCGCGCCAACCGGGTATTCCCCTCGCGATAGCGGGTGAGGCCCGCGGCGATCTGGGTGGCGAGGGCTTCGATGTACGCGCCGCTCCTGAGGCGCTTCGCCTCGATCCGGTTGGTGATGAAGCCAGCCTCGACCAGGATCGCCGGCGTGTCCGAGAGAAAGAGGACGTAGAACGGACCCTTCTTCACGCCCAGGTCGTGCACGCGGAAATTGCGGGGCAGCCCGTGCACGATCTCGGACTGGACCATGTCGGCCAGGCGCCGGGAGTATCCGCTCAGCTCGCCCACCCGCAGCCGCGCGAGGGTTCGTTGGAGGTCGTCGACCTGGTCACGGGTGACGCCATTCTCCCGGGCCGCCACGCGCAAGCTGTGCCGTTCGTGGTCCTCGTCCAGATAGTAGGTCTCGACGCCCTGCGCCGATCTCCTGGGTGCCGCGTTCGCGTGGACGGACACGAACAAGTCTGCCCGCGTCGCCTCGGCGATGGCCGTGCGTTCATCGAGACTCATCGAGCGGTCGTCATTGCGGGTGTAGACGACCTTGAAGCCGGCCGTTTCGAGCTTGGCGCCCAGCGAACGGGCGAGCCGGAGCGTGATCGTCTTCTCACGCAGCCCGCCGACTCCGATGGCTCCCGGGTCGCGGCCGCCGTGACCGGCGTCGAGCACCACGGTCTGGACGGGCCGCTGGCTGCTGGGAAGGCGCATCTCCGGAGGCGGCGTCGGCCTTTCGTGGCGGTGACCGAAGATGTCGATCACGAGACGGTAGGGGTGCTTGAGTGTGAAGAGTCGGTGGCGGTCGTAGTTTTCGAGGTCGAGAACGAGACGCGTCGTGCGCAGCGTGTTCTGGCCGAGGCGCACGCCGCGCAGCAGCCCGTCGCCGAGCTCGATGCCGTTGACGTAGCGCCGCCCGACCCAGAGATCTCCGAGATCGAGGTAGAGCCGTTCGGGAAGTGTTGCGGAGCGGTCGGCGGCGAGATGGCGGAGCATGGTCTCGAGATGGATCTCCTTCGTCGTCTCGACCACCACCCGCGTGTAGTCCGGATAGGACCAGTGGCGGACCGCTACCACGTCGGAGAGCCCGTTCGGCCGCATCACGCCGAGCAGCCCGAAGCAGCTCGCGATCGCGGCGAAGACGGCGATTCGGCGCCTCATCCGTCGCGGCCCCCATCGAGCCCGCTGCGCAGGCGCGCCAGCAGCTCGAGCGCTTCGAGGGGAGTCGTGCGCTCCGGGTCGACCGTTCGCAGCGCGTCGAGCGCCGCGGCTTCACCGGGGTGCAACCCACCCGCCGCCCCGGCGAACAGTCCGAGCTGAGTGCTGTCCGGATCGCCGCCGGTACGGTCGCCGGCCAGGCGCGGGCGACCGCGCTCGTCGAACTCGCCGTTCTCCAGGTTGCGCAGGATGTCGCGCGAGCGAGCGATGAGGGCGTCGGGCAGCCCGGCGAGGCGCGCGACCTGGATTCCATAGGAACGGTTCGCGCCTCCCGGCAGCAGGCGGCGCAGGAAGATCACGTCGTCGCCCCATTCCTTCGCCTGGAAGTGGGCGTTCTCCACACGCGGCAGGGTCTGGGCCAGGTCCGTGAGCTCGTGGTAGTGGGTCGCGAAGAGGGTCCGCGCGCCGAGGCCCGGGGCATCGTGCAGGTGCTCCGCCGCCGCCCAGGCGATCGAGAGACCGTCGAAGGTGCTGGTCCCGCGGCCGATTTCGTCGAGGATGATCAGACTGCGCCGGGTGGCGTTCCCGAGGATGTGCGCCATCTCGCGCATCTCCACCATGAAGGTGGATTCGCCGCGCGCGAGGCGGTCCGACGCCCCGACGCGCGTGAAGACGCGATCGACGATCCCCACCCGCGCGCTCTGCGCGGGAACGAAGCTTCCCATCTGGGCCATCAGCACGATCAACGCCACCTGCCGCAGGTACGTGCTCTTCCCCGACATGTTCGGACCCGTCAGCACCAGCAGCTGGGTCCCGCTGGGTGACAGCTCGGTGTCGTTGGCGACGAACTCCCCGCCACCAGATTCGACGAGCAACGGCTCGACGACCGGATGTCTGCCGGCGCGGATCTCGAGCAGCTCGCCCTCGTCGACCCGGGGCCGAACCCAGCCGTCCCGTCGGGCCACTTCGGCGAGGGACGCGAGGGCGTCGAGGTTCGCGGCGGCTTCGGCAGCGGCGCGAATCCGGCGGGCCTCCTCGAGAACACCGCGACGAACCAGCTCGAAGATCTCGCGCTCGAGAGCCGCGGCGCGCTCGTTGGCACCCACGACCCTCTGCTCCATCTCGCGAAGCTCCGGAGTCGTGAAGCGCTCGGCATTCGCCAACGTCTGCTTGCGCTCGTAGTCCTCCGCCACCCGGCCGAGGTTCGCCTTGGTGACCTCGATGAAGTAGCCGTGCACCGGATGGAAACGGATCTTGAGGGTCGGGATCCCGGTGCGTTCGCGCTCCCGTGCCTCGAGTCCGGCAATCCACTCGCGCCCCTTGACCACCGCTTCCCGCAGACCGTCGAGCTCCGAATGAAAGCCGGCCCGGACGTAACCCGTCTCGTTGGCCCCGCGAGAGCCGCGCGGTACCGCGGCGGGCTCATCGACGAGAGCCTCGCGCAGCAAGCTGGCGACCTCACTCACGGGCTCGGGCAGGGTCACGACCGCGGGCGGATCGGCTCCCGTCGCGGCGAGGTGGTCGACCTCCGCATTCGCGAGCGCCGCGCAGACGCCGGGAAGCGCCTCCAGCGAACCTCGCAGCGCCGCGAGATCTCGCGGCGTGCTCGAAGGCCGCGCGGCCCTCGCCAGCAGGCGTTCGAGATCCCGCACGCCGCGCAGGGCGTCGCGCAGGTGGGCGCGCGGACGGTCCCGGTCGACCAGGAAGGCGACGCCCTCCTGGCGCTCTCCCACGGCGGCGGCGTCGATCAGCGGATACGCCAGCCAGCGCTTCAGGCGGCGCGCGCCCAGCGGAGTCGACGACTCGTCGAGCCGCGCCAGAAGC
>JBHHVG010000230.1:0-5510 GCA_046754165.1 Myxococcota bacterium | reverse complement strand
GAGCGCGGCGAATGCGATGCGCGTGGTCCAGCGGTCGGCCAGGGTGTCGAGGGCGTCCCAGCGCGGGGTTTCTCCACGCAAGCCGGGCTCCGGCAGCCGTTCGCCGTCGCAGAGAGCGTCGTAGCGCAACTTGGTGTGCCACATCATCGAGAAGACCGTCTTGTGGAACTTCGGCGCGTGAGGATCCTCCGCGGTGTCGCTGTAGGCGTGGTGCTCGCGGTGGAGGTAGGCGTAGGCCCGGGGCACCAGGAAGGACGATCCTTGGGTCAGGAAGGTCATCCCGTAGAAGAACCGCTCCCAGCCGCGACGCATCGTGAACTGGCGGTGAGCGCCGTAGCGGTGCAGGAAGAAGGTCTGGAAGAAGACCGACAGCAGCCAATGGGCGGTGAAGAACACGAGGATCAGCAGCATCGAAGGTCTCCGGGCTCCGGGCGGTGGTTCCGCCGATGTCTACGGAATGCCGGCGTTTACGCTACTTCTATCGGTCTGGCCTGCCAGCGCGGTTGCGTAATAGTTCTGTGAAGAGTGCTGCTGATGCGCCGATTCCACCCGGAAACCGGATTGCTGTTGGTCTCGGCGGCCCTCTTCTCTGTGCTTCTCTTCAAGCACATTTCCTACCCGCTGCTGTGGCAGGACGAGGCCGAGACGGCCATGTTCGCCACTCGGGTGCTCGCGTACGGCTACCCCAAGGTCCACGGCGAGCGGAATGTCCTGTACGAGTTCGGCGGCAACATCGCCGTGGGCGTCGATGAGCAGACCGACGCCTACGTCGGCACCACCTGGGGGCACTTCTACTTCGCGGTGCCCGGCGTGCTCGCCGCTCGGCGGGTCGACGATTTCTACGCCAAGACGGCGCGGCTGCGCCTGCCGTTCGCGCTGACCGGGGCCGCAGGAATCGCGGTCTGGGTGCTCGCGCTGGCTCCGGTCTTCCGCGACGACCGGCGGCGCGCACAGCTCTTCGGGGCGCTCTTCCTGCTGCTCTCCGCCGGCTCGGTGTCGCTGCTACTCCATCTGCGGGAGGCCCGCTACTACCCGCTGCTGGTCTTCCTGACCGGTGCGGTCGCGGCGGTCCATCTGCGCCACCGGGTGTTCGGGGGCATCGGCCGCACGGCGTATCGGGTGTCTCTCGTGGCGTTGCTGCTACTCGTCTTCCACACCTTCTTCGCCGCCTACTTCTTCCTGTGCGGGCTGCTCGCCCTCGATGCCCTCGCGGCGTCGCGCCTTCCCCACGGCTCCCTCCGCGGTTGGGCCCGACGGGCCGCCGCGGATCTCGCTCCGTTGCTCGTCTCCGCCGTGCTGGTTGCGCCGGCCCTGGTCTTCTTCGAGACCTTCAGCATTGCCAGGGAGTTCAGCGCGCACCTCGGCCTCACGGTCGGCGGCTACCTCGAGAACGTGGGGTTCTTTCTGCGGCACTTCGGCCGCTACGAGCTGCTCGTCCCGGCGGTCGTCTGCCACGCGGCGGCGGTCGGCGTCGACGCCGCGATCCGCCGGCGCGGGCAGGGCCACGCTGACGGACCGGAGCGACGTGTGGCGGGGTTGCTCGCGGCGTTCGTCGTCGGCTACGCCGCGGTCACCTGCGCCAACCCGCTGGTGTACGAGCGCTACTTCCTGATTCTCGCGCCGGCGGTGACCGGGGTCTTTCTGCTCGACGCCTTTCTTCTGGTGCGAGAGGTGCCGCGTCTGCTTCCCGCTTCGAATCCGAGGCGCGCGGCGGCGGCGACGGCGGCGGGAATCGCCCTGGTGGCGGTGGCCAGCAGCGGCCCCCGGGCCGCCGCGGTGAGCGGTCGCCTCACGGAGATCACCCAGCCGTTTCGCGGCCCGCTCGACCACGTGATCGCATACATCGCAGAGACGTTTCCCCGGACCGAGGAGCTCGTCATCGCCACGAACTACGCGAACCACACCCTCATGTACTACCTCGGAAGCCAAGTCATCGTGGGGACGAACCTCAACAACATCGTCCGGGAGCGCGCGCTGGTCCCGGATCTGGTGATTCCGCGGCGGCGCTGGCCGCGCGGGTTGGATGAGCTCCGCGGCTTCCTGGGGCGCGCCGACTACGAGCGCCTGCAGCTGCCCGCCCGCGATACCCACTTCAACAACGTCCCGGCGCTGTCCCGTTCGCGGTCCACCCCGGACGTCCACCGCTACGCACCCGCCGAGGCGGAGGAAGGCAACCGCCTCGTGATCTTTCGACGGAAGGTCGAAGTGCCTCGATGAAGCTCGCGTAATATCTGGAATTCAAAGGAACTCGTCGATTCTCTCCGGCGGGATCGGGAACGCCGGTCGCGGCGCGGGAGATCCCCGCGCAGGGGGCGGCGGCCGAAGTCGGGAGCGGTCACCGACCCCCACGCGGGCGGTGACGGAAAGGCGGCGCGGTGGGCCAGACGGACAGAACCATCCGGGATTTCGGCGAGCAGTGGTCGCACTACGCCAGCAACGAGGGGTACTACGGCTCTCTCGAGCTCTTTCGGGACATGCTGGGCCCACTGCTCGACACGCGCGAATTCGCGGGCGCCCGCGTGGCGGAGATCGGCAGCGGGGCCGGGCGGATCGTGCGCATGCTGGTCGAATGCGGTGCGGCCCACGTCCTGGCGGTCGAACCCTCCGATGGCGTGGAGGCGCTGCGGGCCAACACGCGCGAGCTCGCCGACAAGGTCGAGATCCTCCACGCCTCCGGCGAGTCGCTGCCGACCGACCGCGGCCTGGATTTCGTCGTCTCGGTCGGCGTGATCCAGTTCATCGTCGACCCCCTGCCTACGCTGAAGGCGGCACGGTCTGCGCTCCGCCCGGGTGGTCGGGTCTTCGTCTGGGTGTACGGCCTCGAGGGCAACCGGCTCTATGTCAGCGGCGTGCGGGCCCTGCGCGCGATCACGACGCGGCTTCCCCACGCGGTATTGGACGTCTTGTGCGGCCTCCTGAACGGCTGTGTCGGCCTCTACATCCGGGCGTGTCGCTGGCTGCCGCTCCCCATGCGCGACTACATGCGCCACACCCTCCGCCAGGTGTCTCCGGCGATCCGGAGGCTCACGATCTACGACCAGCTCAACCCGACCTACGCCAGGTACTACCGCGGCGAAGAGCTGCGTTCGCTGCTCGAGGAGGCCGGCTTTCGCGACGTCCGCCTGTACCACCGGCGTGGCTACAGCTGGAGCGCCACGGGCGAGAAACCCTCATGAAGCCCGGTACTTGCCAGAATTTCGATGTGTTAGGATCGATCTCCGGTGGCGAACGCCCGGCCTGACAATCCGCTCATCTCCATCGTCGTCCCCGTGCTCGATGAAGAGGGCTGCGTCGAAGAGCTGGTGTCGCGCGTCGGCGACGCCCTCGCCAGCGAGAACGTCCGCTACGAGATCCTGTTCGTGGACGACGGCAGCAGCGACGGCACCTGGGCGCGGCTGACCGCGCTCCACGCCGGGGACCCGGCGGTGAAGGCCATCCGCTTCACCCGTTCCTTCGGACATCAGGCCGCCTTGATCGCCGGGCTCCACCACGCGAAGGGCGACGCGGTCGTCACGATGGACGGCGACCTGCAGCACCCGCCGGAGTTCCTGCCGACTCTCATCAAGGCCTGGCGCGAGGGTGTCGATGTGGTGAACAGCGTCCGCCAGCCACCGCCGGGCTCGTCCGGTGGAGCGAAAGAGGGCGTGAGTCAGCTCTTCTACGGTGTGATGCGGGCTCTCACGGCGGTTGACGTTACCCCGGCGGCGGCGGACTTTCGCTTGATGGACCGGAAGGCGGTGGACGCCTTCAACTCCTTCGAGGAGCGCTTCGTCTTCATGCGCGGTCTCGTTCCGTGGCTCGGCTTCTCCGAGGCCCACTTCGACTACGAGGTCGGCACCCGCTTCGCGGGCCGGAGCAAGTACGGGGTGTGGCGGATGTTCCGTCTGGCCGTGGACGGCGTCCTGTCGTTCTCGGTCGTGCCCCTCCGGCTCATCGCGATCCTCGGGTTGCTGACCACCCTCTTCGGGATCGGCTTCGGGCTCTTCGCGCTCGTGTCCTACGCCATGGGCCGCGTCGGCGGCGCGGGTTGGACGAGTGTCGTGGTGCTCATCCTCGTGTTCGGCGGCGTGCAGCTCCTCTCCCTCGGAATCGTGAGCGAGTACATTGGCCGGACCTACGAAGAGGTGAAGGGCCGCCCGCGCTACGTCATCGAAACCGACACCGGAATCGAGTGAGTGTAGCCTGCGTCGTCTGCGGTGCGGCTTCCCCCCACGCGAAGCTCCGCAAGCAGGGCGTCGACATTCTCGAATGTCCGGATTGCGGACTGGCCTTCTGGATACCGCCCGGAGATTTCCGGCCGGAGGGCGTCTATGACGCCGCCTACTTCACGGGACCGTCGGCCTCCCACGGTTACGACGACTACGCGCGGCTCGAGCCGATGCTGCGCCGGAACTTCGCGCGGCGCCTCGCGAAGCTGCCGCCTCCGCGGCCCGGCGCCCGTCTGCTCGACGTCGGTGCCGCCTTCGGTTTCGCGATCGCCGAAGCCGAGACGGCCGGATGGGTCGCCTCCG
Organism: Myxococcota bacterium; assembly: GCA_046754165.1. Lineage (GTDB taxonomy): Bacteria > Myxococcota_A > UBA9160 > UBA9160 > SMWR01 > JAFDEI01. The sequence goes on along the minus strand of JBHHVG010000230.1, from coordinate 999 downwards.
GCCTCGAGGTCTCGCGCGCAGCCGCCGCGCGTGCGTGTCAGACGCTGGGCGAAGGCATCGTCGTCGCCGACGCGCTGCGGACGCCATTCGCGAGCGACCGCTTCGACGTCGTGACGCTCTGGGATGTACTCGAGCACCTGTCCGATCCACACGCGGCGATCGCCGAGGTGGCCCGGTTGCTGCGACCCGGCGGCCATCTGGTGCTGTCCACCGGAGACGTGGGAAGCCTCGCAGCGCGCGTCTCGGGCTCTCGCTGGCACCTCTACAACCTCCCGGAGCATCTCTTCTTCTACTCGCGGGAGAGCCTGCGACGCCTGCTCGCACGGTTTCGAGATCCTTCGCTTGCAGGCGGAGGCCTCGTACTACACGCTCGGCTATCTCGTCGAGCGGCTCCGCAAGACGTTTCGAGGAGTTGGTCGTGCCGCTGGTGCTTCGTGGCCCGGCGCGGCCCTGGTGCTCCCCGTCAACCTCTTCGACATCGTCACCGTGGACGCGGTGCTCGGCGGTGGCTCACGGTGACGCCCGCGCTCGCGGCCCGGCTCGCGGTGCCGATCGGCATGGCCGTGCTGTGGCTGGCACTTGGTACCCAGCCGTCGCTGCCGGACTACGAGCGGCGCGAGGAGGGCTGGTCCGGCGACTTTCGCTCCTACTATCTCCCCAACGCCGCGTACGCGGGAGAGCGGCTGGCCGCGGGCGAGCTTCCCCTCTGGAACCCCCACCAGGGCCTTGGCGATCCCTTTCTCGCGACGCTCCAGGTGGGCGCTCTCTATCCCCCGAACTGGCTGCACGCGCTGCTTCCCGCTCCCACGGCCTTCCTGCTGCTGGCCGTGCTCCACCTGGCACTGGCCGCGTTCGCGGCGGGTCTGCTGGCGTCGGCCCTGGGCGCCGGTGCACTCGGCAGCACGGTCGCCGCGATCGTTTATGCCGGTTCCTGGAAGGCGGTGGCGAGCATCTACTCGCCTCCCGTCCAGTACGCCGGGGCGTGGGCACCGCTGCTGT
>JBHHVG010000229.1:0-5515 GCA_046754165.1 Myxococcota bacterium | reverse complement strand
GGGGACCCGGCGTACCGCGCGTGTGGCCTCGGCCGACCTCGGTCCCCGCTCTTCGGTTCGGCGACTCCGCAGCCGCGAACGACGTCCGTGGGCCGCGCGGCTAGGAGCAGCGCGGCCGGCGGCCGGCCCCGTGGGCCGCGTCGGCGCGCTGCAGCGCGGCCGGGATGCGCGCCTCGAGCTCCCGGATGCGCGTGCCGTGGGCCGGATGGGTCGACAGGAACTCCGGCGGCGCCCCGCCGCCGGCCCGCGCCATGTTCTGCCACAGCGCGACGCTGGCGCGCGGATCGAAGCCCGCGTCGGCCATCAGGTCCAGGCCCATCAGGTCCGCCTCGCGCTCCTGGGTGCGGCCGAACGGCAGGGTGATGCCGACCTGCGCCCCGAGCCCGAGCACCGCCAGCAGCTGGCTGCGCCCCGGGGAGGCGGGACCGCTCAGACTCTCGATCAGCTCCAGGCCCTTCTGGGTGGCGAAGGCCGTGGAGGCGCGCTCGTTGCCGTGCTGGGCCAGCACGTGCGCGACCTCGTGCCCGATCACGGTCGCGAGCTCCGAAGGATCGCGCGCGACCTTCAGCAGGCCCGTGTGCACTCCGATCTTGCCGCCGGGCAGCGCGAAGGCGTTGGGGGTGTCGTTCTCGAACACCGTCACCTCCCAGGAGCGCGGCGCCGCCGGCCCGCGGGCCTGGGCCACGACCGCCCGGGAGACGCAGCGGACGACGCGGTTGGCGCGCTCGTCGCTCGACTGCGGCAGCTGCTGCTTGATCTGGGCGTAGGCCTCGGCGCCCAGGGCGTCCATCTGGGCCGCGGGGATCAGGCGCATCTGGGTGCGGCCGAGGGGCGAGGTGCCGAGGATGGCGCCGGCGCAACCGGCCAGGCCGAGGGAGACGACGCCCAGGGCGAGCAGACGGCTGACGAAGCGCCGGATCATGACATCCCTCCGAGTTCGTGTTCCTTGCGGCGAGAGGGTAGCGTCGCGCGATCGCCGGTGCGGCCAGCGGCGGCACGGCGCTAGGGTGTCGCATCGGCGAGGAGCGACGCGAGGGATGCAACCACGCGCCGGAAGGCGGGCGAACGCGAGGCGGTGGCTCTGTGCCGCGCTGGTGCTGGTGGCTGCCGGCTGCACCCACACGGTCACGGATCGCAGCGCGCGGTCCGTGGATGCCGAGGCGCAGTGGGAGAAGGAGTACGCCCGCGCCCACCGGCTCGAGTCGGGATTGTTCCTGGAAGAGGCCCTGCGCCACTACCAGCGCGCCCTCGATGCCTCCCGCGCCTTCCCGGCGGGCGATTCGCGCTCGGTGAGCACGCGCCTCGCGCTCGCGGACCTCTACACGAGCACGGGGCGCGTCGACCGGGCGGAGCGGGAGTACGCGGAGCTGATCCGCATCCAGCGCGCCGTCCACGGCGACGCCAACGACGCCGTGGCAGACAGCTTGAACCGCCTCGGCGTGCTCTACGTCGACTCCGGCCGGTCCGCCGAGGCGCGGCCCCACTTCGAGGTGGCGCTCGAGATCCGCACGCGGGTCTACGGACCGAATCATCCGGCCACGGTGGCGACCCTGCAGAACCTGGCCGGCGTGTACCGCGACACCGGCTACCTCGAGCACGCCGAGCGCCTCTATCTCCGGGCTCTCGACGTCTACGAGACCGGCGGCGACGAGACCCTCGCCGCCAGCTCGGTGGTCCAGAACAACCTGGCCGTGCTCTACCGCAAGATGGGGCGCGTCGACGAGGCCGAGCGCCTCCACCGGAACGCCATCGCCCTGTCGAAGGCCGCCAACGGCGAGCGAAACCCGAATGTCGGCTTCTTCTCCCGGGACCTCGCGAGGCTGTTGGCCGAGCAGCAGCGTTACGAGGAGTCGGAGGCCTACTTCCGCGACGCCTACCGGATCTTCCGGGTCCACTACGGCGCCGAGCACCCGGAGCTGCGCACGACGCTCATCGACTTCGCCACGATGCTGTCCGCGGCGGGACGCGAGCAGGAGGCAAGTCGTTTCTTCCAACGCGCAGCGGAGATCCCAGAGGTGCGTAAGTAGGCGGAAGCCGTGATCCGCGTCACCGGGCCCGCAGCGTTGGCTTCCGAGAATCAAGACCGGGGAGACCGGAGGATCCCATGTCCTGGTTCGACCACTCACAACCGTACGACCGCTCGCGCATCCTCGAAGCGGCGGCCCAGGCGCGCGCGCGAAAGAAGCGCAAGCTCGCCATCCGCCTCTACCGGCGGGTGCTCGCGGTCGAGCGCCACGACGCCGAGCTACACGCGCGCATCGCGCCGCTGCTCGCCGAGACCGGGCAGCCCTTCGACGCCTGGCTGAGCTACCGCATCGCGGCGCGCGCGTGCCTGCGCGAGGGGCGCGGCGAGCGCGCCCTCGGCATCTACCGCGAGGCGGCCGCCCGGCTGCCGCGCGAGATCCAGGTGTGGCAATCCATCGCGCGCCTCGAGTTCAAGCTCGGCCGGCAGCGGGACGCCGTGGACACCCTGATCGAGGGGCCGCCCAGTTCCGCGCGCGCTGGCACCGGCCCCAGGCCATCCAGCTGCTGCGGCGCGCCCACGGCATGGCGCCCTGGGACTTCGAGGCGGTCTTCGAGCTCGTGCGCCTGCTGGTGAAGTCCGGTCAGCGCGACGAGGCGCGCCGCTTTCTCGAGGGTCTCGAGGTGCGCGCGACGGGCGCGCGCGCGCGCCGGGTCTACGCCGGCCGGTTCCGGCTGGACGGCGACCTGCGCCACGCCTGGCGCTGGCTGCGCAGCTTCCGCCGGGACGAGGCCCAGGCCTCCCCCGCCTGAGAGGGTGTCCGCGCGCGCCGTCGCCCGCCTGCTATAGGTGGGAGGGGCGAAGCGCGCGGAGGACGTCATGGCAGCGAAGCCCGTCACGAGCGAGATCCGGGGAGCGGTGGCGCTGGCCCGCCTCGACGACGGCAAGGCCAACGCCATCAGCGAGAGCCTGATCGAGGCGCTGCACGCCCACCTCGACGTCGCCGAGAGCCAGGCCGGCGCGGTGCTCCTCACCGGACGCCCGGGCATGCTCTCCGGCGGCTTCGACCTGACGGTGATGCGCGGGGGCGGCGGCGCCGAGGCCGTGCGCCGCCTGGTGCAGGCCGGCGCGGAGCTCTTCGTGCGCTTCATCGAGTTCCCGAAGCCCATCGTGGTCGCCGCCACGGGCCATGCCGTCGCGGCCGGAGCCCTCACGCTGCTGTCGGCGGACCGCCGCATCGGCGCCGCCGGCGACTTCAAGATCGGTCTCAACGAGGTGGGTGTCGGAATGACGCTGCCGGTCTTCGCCGTCGAGCTGGCGCGGCACCGGCTCTCGGTGCGACACCTCCACCGGGCGGTGAACGAGGCCACGCTGTACGCGCCGCACGAAGCCGTCGACGCCGGCTACCTCGACCGCGTCGTCCCAGCCGACCAGCTCGAGGCCGAGGCGCTGGCCGAAGCCAGTCGCATGGCCGCCTACCCCCAGCCCGGCTTCGGCGCGACCAAGCAGCGGCTGCACGCCCAGCTCGCGGAGACCATCCGCGGCACGCTCGACGCAGACCTGAAGCAGCTGCTGGGCGTCTGAGCGCGGCGCGCTCGGGGTTCTTCGCGTGTGGCCCGCTCCCCCCGCAACGCCCATCCCGGGAGCAGGCGGGAAACGCTTTTCTCCATCGCGGAAACGCTTTTCCGCGTCGATGCGCGCCGGCGGGGCCCGCGCGCGAGAAAACCCAATGATCTCGCGGGAGACTCGCCGTCCCTCGCCTGGTACGCGGATTGCACATTTCCCTGAGCGGGAAGGCGGGGGGGTGCATGTCCCTTCTACACCGTCGTCGTCCCGCTGTATCCATTTCCCTCCTGGCAACCGCAATCGCATGGCTGGCGGCGTCCCCGGCGTCGGCCGGCACGCTCCTGCCCGGCGTCTACAACCTCTTCGACCACGGCTTCGCCTCGCTGGGCCCCAGCTACGGCCTGCGCGTCGATGCCATCGGGAAGATCTTCAGCGTCGAGCTCGGCGCCGCCAACGTCACGCTCAGCTGGGACGGCGGGACGACCGCCACGATCAGCGGGCTGCTGAACGAGAACACCGCGGGCGGCAACGGCGGCGTCGGGAGTACCTGGATGGTGAGCTACGTCCTCTCCGGCGTCAGCGCGGTGGGGACCCAGGGATTCACGGCGACCGCGGGCAACGGCACGCTCACCGATCCGTCGAACGCGGTGACCGTCCTCACGGGCGAGGCGGACCACACGGGCTCGGTCTTCGACTTCCTCGCCGACGGCTTCCGCATCCCGGCAGACAGCGATTCTCCGGTCGGCTCCGGCTGGCTGCTCCCGCCCGGCTCGACGGACGACTGGCTCGTGCGGGCCGAGCTCGTGCCAGAGCCCGACACCGGCCTGCTGATGGGTCTCGGGCTCATCGCTCTCGCGGTGTGCGGCCGCCGGCGCCAGCGCGCGCGCTGAAGGGCCGGTCGACCCGGCCGACCGTTGGCCCCCTCGACGGATGGGATCCGCGGAGCCGACGCCCGGATTCGAACCGGGGACCTGCGCATTACGAATGCGCTGCTCTACCAGCTGAGCTACGTCGGCGGGAACTCCAGGCCCGGGCGAGGCGGAGGCGGATTTTAGCCGCGAGCCCCTCCGGGTGCCACGAGGAGTCGCGGCGCGCCCGCTGCGCCCGGGCTTCTCCCCAGGGGATTGGGGCGGGGCGCCCGTTGACCGCGCCGCGGTTTCCCGCGTAGCATGCCACCGGAGGTGACCCGTGCCGATTCTTCCCCTCATCGATCTGCTCATCCTGATGGGCACGGGGAGCCTGCTGATCGGCTTCGTGCTGAAGGCCATCGCCATCACCACCAGCTACCGGCCGGTCCTGCTGGGGTTCAGCGCGCTGGACTTCGTGATCATCACGGGAATCTGTCTGGGAATGGCGCTGGTGCTGGCGGCGCGCACCTGGGTCAAGGCCAACGAGCCGCGCATGGCAGCGCGGCGGCGGCCGGATCTCCACCGCGTGCCCGACGCGGACGGGCCGGTACACGACCAGTGGGAGTCCGACGCGAACCCGGGCGCCCCCGAGGCCGCCCACCGGGTCGAGAGCCGCTGAACGCGCGGGGGCGCCCCCGCCTGGCCGGCGCGCCTTGGATTCGAATCGCGGCGTTCTAGACGTCGCGCGCGGCTGGAGGGCTAACGGCGCCCGGGGACCAGCGTCAGGGCCGACTGCGTCAGCTCGCGGTAGAGGCCCGCAGTCACGACGATGACCTCGCTGGCCTTGCGGAGTGCGGTCTTCACGATGGATCTCCTCTGCTCCGGTAGTAGGCGAGTCGGTCTCATGCGTGGCACATCGGGCGCAATTTTCTTCGACTTGAGCGCTTTGGGCCCGTGCCCGCGGGGACGTGATATCTTCCCGCCGTGAGTCGTGCGAACGAGGCAGCAGGCGCCGCGCGGCGCATCTGGCTGGACGGAGAGCTGGTGCCGTGGGAAGCGGCCACGGTCCACGTGCTGTCCCACAGCCTCCAGCGCGGCTCCTTGATCTTCGACTACATGAGCGTCCACCCGACCCGGC
>JBHHVG010000228.1:0-5520 GCA_046754165.1 Myxococcota bacterium | reverse complement strand
AGTTCACGTCCTCGTACGCCGCGGCGGCCGCGGACGGCGAGGTCGCCATCGAGGTCGAACGCGGCAGCGAGGACGACGTCGAGCGGCTCGATCTCGTGCTCCCCGCTGGAGCGGCCGTCGAGGCGCTGGGCATCGTCCCGGCGAGCGTGCTCGTCGCCGACGTGGAGCCCGGCTCGCCCGCCGCCGCCAGCGGCTTCGAGAACGGCGACCTCATCCTCTCCGTCGACGGCGAACCCGTCGGGAGCTTTGCGTCATTCGCCGACCGCGTGCGCACCGGCGCCGGCAAGACGCTGGCCCTCACCTTCGCCCGGGGCGGCGAGGCGCGCGAGGCCGCGGTGACGCCGGAGCTCATCCCCACGGACACCGGCCTCGGCATCGAGGAGCCCCGCTACCGCATCGGCATTCGCGGCGCCGAAGCCCTGTTGGTCGGAGCCGTTGCGCTGGACCGCGAGCGCAACCTGCTCGTCTCGATCCCGCGCGCCGTGTCGATGACCGTCGACGTCACCCGGACGTTTCTGCGCGGGCTCGGAAAGATGATCACCGGCGAAGTATCGCGGTCGAATCTCGCCGGGCCGATCGGCATCGCCGAAATTGCCGGGAACGCCTTCGAGCGCGGCTGGGATACCTACCTCTCCATCCTTGTGCTCATCAGCATCAACCTCGGGATCCTCAACTTGCTTCCGATTCCCATCCTCGACGGCGGCCAGGCCCTGCTATTCCTGGTCGAGGGCGTGAAGCGATCGCCGTTGTCGCTGCGCACCCGCGAGATGGTTCAGCAGTTCGGACTCGCCGTGCTCTTCATGCTGATGGGTCTGGCGTTCTGGAACGACATCTCCCGGCACTGGTCCTGGTCGCGGGTCATCGAGATCCTGCGCTCCGGGCCGGGTCTGTAGCCACGCCCGTCGTCTTCCCCACACTCCTGGCTGTCGAGACGTCGACCCGCGACGTCTCGGTTGCGGTGCTCCGGGAAGAGGAGACGGTTGCCGAGGAATTCGGAGCTCGGGGCCGCAACACGGCCGAGAACCTGATGCCCGCAGTCGATGCGGTGCTCCGCCGCGCCGCGGTGTCGCTCGGGGAGATCGACGCCTTCGCCGTCTCCATCGGGCCCGGTTCGTTCACCAGCCTGCGGGTCGGGCTCGCCACGGTGAAGGGCCTCGCCTTCGGCGGCTCGTGCCCCGTCGCGCCGGTGTCGAGCTTGGCGGCGCTGGCGGGTGCGGTCCCGGATGCCGGACTCCCCGTCGTGCCGCTGCTCGACGCGCGACGCGGTGAGTTCTACGCCGCGGTCTACGCGCCGGGGGGGCGGCCGGCAGAGCCGATCCTCGCGGAAGGCGTCTACACCCCGGACGCTCTGATCGCGGCGCTGCCCCGGCGCTGCGTGCTCGTCGGAGAGGGCGCGGCCCTGTGCGGCGACGCGATCGCCCGTGCACTCGGCACCGGCATCGAGCGCTCCGATCTCCGCCCGGCCGCCCGCCACGTCGGGGTGCTGGGGGCCCGGTTGCTCGCGGCTGGGGGCGGCGTCGCCGCGGCCGGAGCCGCACCGCGCTACGTCCGCCGCGCCGAGGCCGAGGTGAAGCGTACCGGAGAGCGCTTCGAGCCGTCCGGGCGTCGCTCCTGATCGCGCAGCGCGAGACGGGCTTCGCTTTGACATGCCTGAAATCATTGCGTAATCTCGCCTTCTCCCGATCGATTGGCGAGGCCGGGGCCAGGCCGCCCGCGCTTCGGTCGGCCGTTTCCACCCGGCTCGCGCAGCGGTCCACCCGGCGGATCCCAGGGGCCGTCGAGCGCGCGAACCCGAGATCGCCCCCGAAGAGGACACCCAAACCCCGATGGCACTGAACATCTACTACGACAAGGACGCCGACCTCGCGCGTCTCGACGGCAAGACCGTCGCGATCATCGGCTACGGCAGCCAGGGTCACGCCCACGCCCAGAACCTCCAGGCCTCCGGTGTGAATGTCGTCGTCGGCCTGCGCAAGGACTCCTCTTCCCGGCCCAAGGCCGAGGGGGCGGGGCTGCGAGTGGCGACGCCGGCAGAGGCGGCCCGCGAGGCGGACGTGGTGATGCTGACGTTGCCGGACGAGGTCGCCGCCCAGGTCTACGCCGAGGAGATCGCTCCGGCGCTCTCGGCGGGCGACTACCTAGCGGTCGCCCACGGTTTCAACATCCACTTCCAGGCCATCGTGCCCCCACACGACGTGAACGTCTTCATGGTCGCGCCGAAGGGGCCCGGACACACGGTGCGCTCCCACTACGAGCAGGGCCGCGGTGTTCCGTCGTTGGTGGCGGTGCACGCCGATCCCTCCGGTGACACGCTCCAGATCGCGCTCGCCTACGCCAAGGGCATCGGCGCGGGGCGCGCCGGCATCATCGAGACCAACTTTCGCGAGGAGACCGAGACCGACCTCTTCGGCGAGCAGACCGTGCTGTGCGGGGGGCTGACGTCGCTGATGGCCGCCGGCTACGAGACCCTCGTCGAAGCGGGCTACGCGCCGGAGATGGCCTACTTCGAGACGATCCACGAGGTCAAGCTGATTGTCGATCTGATCTACGAGGACGGCATCGCCAACATGCGATACTCGGTGTCGAACACGGCTGAGTACGGAGATCTGACGCGCGGACCGCGCGTGATCGACGCGGACACCAAGGCGCGCATGAAGCAGATCCTGAAGGAGATCCAGACCGGTGCGTTCGCGAAGGAGTTCATCCTCGAGAACAAGTCGGGCGGCGTGTCCTTCAAGGCGCTGCGCAGGCAGGGTGAGGAGCACCCGATGGAGGCGGTCGGCGCGCGCCTGCGAAACTTGATGCCTTGGCTAAAGGAGAATCGTCTGGTGGACCGCTCGAAGAACTGAGATGAGCGAAACGCCGAAAACACCCGAGGCGCCCGTCTTCGCCGAACGGCCGACGGAGTTCGTGATTCGGGATGCGTTCATGCTCGGCGCGCTGCTCCTCGCCCTGGCGGGCCTCGCCGGCACGGCGGGCTGGCCCGTACTCGGCTTTGCGCTGATGGGGGTGACGGTCTTCGTGGCATGCTTCTTCCGCAACCCCCCGCGGTTCGTTCCGGGCGACGAGATGGTGGTGGTGGCACCGGCGGACGGTCGCGTCCTCGAGGTGGGCGAGGTGGAGACGCCGGACGGACAGAAGATGCTGCGCATTGGGATCTTCCTGTCCGTCTTCAACGTCCACGTCAACCGCGTGCCCCTGGCCGGACGCCTTATTGCCGTCGAGCGCAGCGGCAGCCGCTATCTCGCGGCCTTCAACCGCGATGCGGAGCACGCCAACGTTCGCTGCACCATGACGCTCGAGACCGCCGCCGGGGAGCGCTTCCAGGTCGCCCAGATCACGGGCCTGATCGCGCGGCGGATCCTGTGTTTTCCCGAGATCGGCGAGTGGTTGCGCCGCGGCGACCGCTACGGCTACATCCGCTTCGGCTCGCGCACCGATGTCCTGCTGCCGTTGCGCGCGGTGCCCGCGGTGCGCCGCGGAGATCGGGTGAAGGGCGGAAGCTCCGTCGTCGCCCGTCTCGAGGAGGTGGCGTGAACGAGCTGGATCGGGGTCCGGGCGATCACCGCCGCCGCAGCCGCCGCAACCGCGGCGATGGGTCCGAGCGGTCGCGGGGGCTGCTGCTGCTGCCGCACATCCTGACCACCCTGGGGCTCGGCTTCGGATTCTTCGCGATCGTCAAGTCGTTTGCCGGGCAACACGACCTGGCGGCGGGGGCGATCATCTTCGCCATGCTGTGCGACGTCTTCGACGGTCGCGTGGCGCGCCTCGCGCGGTCCACCAGCAGATTTGGCGGCGAGTACGATTCCATCGCGGACACGGTCTCCTTCGGCGTGGCACCGGCCATGCTGGCCGTGTCCGCGGGCAATCTCCAGATCCTCGGCCGCGCCGGCTGGATCATGGCCTTCCTCTACACCGCCTGCGCCGCGCTGCGCCTGGCGCGTTTCAACGTGGCGCCGTCCCGCTACCGCGGCCGCTTCGAGGGGCTGCCGAGCCCGGCGGCAGCCGGAATGATCGCTTCGACCCAGCTCTTCGTGACCTTCGTGCGCGAACTCGGTGTTGCGGTGGACGTGCCCGAGGCGTTGATCGCCGGCGCGACGGCGCTGCTCGGGCTCCTGATGGTGAGCTCGATCCCGTACCGCAGCTTCAAGGAGATCGACCTGCGCCACTCGTTCATCACGCTGGTCTTCGTCGTATTCGCGGCGTCGCTGATCGTGCTCGAGCCCGCCGTCAGCCTGTTCACGCTCGGGCTGCTCTACACCGTGCACGGGCCGATCGAGTGGCTTTGGCGCCTGCGCTCGGGGCGGGTACTCGAGGAAGCCGCTCCCGATGGATCAACGGACCCCCCCGCGAGGATGACGCCATGAGTCAGGACATCGTCCGCATCTTCGACACGACGCTTCGCGACGGCGAGCAGTCTCCTGGCTGCAGCATGAACCTCAGCGAAAAGGTCACCCTCGCCCGGCAGCTCGAGAAGCTGGGCGTCGACGTGATCGAGGCGGGTTTTCCGGTCGCGAGCCAGGGCGACTTCGAGGCTGTCCAGGCCGTCGCGCGGGAGCTCACGGAGACGACCGTGTGCGGCCTCGCCCGCACGGGGCGCGAAGACATCGAGCGGGCCGGCGAGGCGCTCGAGCACGCGCGGCATCCGCGTATCCACACCTTCATCGCCACCAGCGACATCCATCTCGAGCACAAGCTGCGGATGGATCGCGCGCAGGTGCTCGAAGAGGTCGACCGCTCCGTGCGGCAGGCACGGGGCATGGTCGACGATGTCGAGTTTTCCGCCGAGGACGCGACGCGTTCGGACCCCGAGTATCTGGTCGAAGTCTTCCAGACGGCGCTCGCTGCCGGCGCCTCGACGTTGAACGTTCCAGACACCGTCGGCTACACGCAGCCGGAAGAGTACGCCGCGTTGATCGACATGCTGCGCCAGCGGGTCCACGGCGCCGAGAAGGCGGTCTTTGCCGTTCACTGCCACGACGATCTCGGTCTGGCAGTGGCGAACAGCCTCGCCGCAGTTCGGGCCGGGGCGCGGCAGGTGGAGTGCACGGTGAACGGCATCGGCGAGCGAGCGGGCAACACCTCGATGGAGGAGGTGGTGATGGCGCTCAAGACGCGGCGTGACGTCTACGGCGGCCTCGACACCAAGATCGACACCACGGAGATCTACGCGTCGAGCCGGATGCTCTCCTCGATCATCGGGATTTCGGTGCAGCCCAACAAGGCGATCGTCGGCGACAACGCCTTTGCCCACGAGGCGGGCATCCACCAGGACGGCGTGCTCAAGGCCCCGATCACCTACGAGATCCTCACGCCCCAATCGATCGGCCGTCCGTCCAACGAGCTGGTGCTGGGCAAACACTCGGGGCGCCACGCCTTTCGCGACCGCCTCGAAGAGCTGGGGTTTGCCCTCGACGGCGATGACTTCCAGCTGGCATTTCGGCGCGTCAAGGACCTGGCAGACAAGAAGAAGACGATCTTCAATGAGGATCTCGAGGCCATCGTTGCAGACTCGGTGAT
>JBHHVG010000227.1:0-5557 GCA_046754165.1 Myxococcota bacterium | reverse complement strand
GCCTGCAACACCGTCTCGAACCAGCAAGTGTGTGCGGCACCTCCGCAACTTGCGTTTGAATCACCGATCCCGAGCGCTGCTCAGCGCTTCCGTCGCGTTGACATCCCCCAGATCGGGTGTCACGATGCGTCGGTTCCGAGAGGGCTCGAATTTTCGAGCCCTGCGGGCGCCTCGACGCCCTCCTCGAGGCGTCCTTCAACGGGAAGGCGGTCCCCCACCATGGCCACGTTCAATACGAGCGACAGACTCACGCGTGAAGAACTCGCCTGGGAGCTCGTCGAGCTGTTCGACGAATTGAAGATCGACGACATCAACGAAGTGCTCGCGAAGAACGTCCCCATGGACACGCTCGAATTCTTCAGCAGCTACGCCGTCGATTTCGGCGCCGCCCTGGGACTCGATGGCGTCGAGCGCAAGCGGCTGCCGAACCTGATGTTGATCGGCTACCTGCTCCGCATCCTCGAAGACCGCCTGCTGCCCGAAGGCGAGCCCTTCGACGCGTAGCCCGCATCGTCATGAAGCCCCCTGCCGCGGACACGGCGAGCGACTCCGTGAAAGAAGTCCGCACGGACCGCGCGCCGGAACCGGTCGGCCCGTACTCCCAGGCCGTCGTCCACCGCGGCCTCGTCTATGCCTCCGGACAGATCCCCTTGGATCCCGCGACCCGCACGATGGTGGAGGGCGGGATCGAAGCCCAGGCCGAGCAGGTGTTCGCGAATCTCCGCGCCGTGCTCGAGGCCGCCGGCAGCTCCCTCGAGCGGGTCGTGCGCGCCACCGTCTATCTGACAGACCTCTCGCTCTTCCCGCGGGTGAACGCCGTGTACGCGAAGCACATGACCGGCGACCCGGCCCCCGCGCGCGCGACCGTCCAGGCCGCGGCCCTGCCGCTCGGCGCCCAGGTCGAGATCGACGCCATCGCCGCGCTCGACCCGAGCGTGAATTGATCGTTCGGCCCTGCGGCACACAAGAACGTTGTCGACCCCCGAGCAGAAGCATGCCCCAGGAGAGCTCCCCCGCGTGCAATGCGCCACCGTTTCCTCGGGCGTGCGGGATCGGCGATACGCGGCCGGGCTCATCGACCCGTCCCTTTCTCCGCGAAGCGTTCGTGCCGTCCGGCTGCGCCTCGGGACTGGCGAGCGCCGCGAGAGAACTGTGCGCCTCGAGCTAGCCGGCCGCCGGTCTCCGCGACAGCAGCGAGAGGTTCACGCCGTTGATCGTCGCGTGGGCCACCACGGGAGCGACGAGGTTGCCGGTCGCCTCGAACAGCGCGCCCAGCAAGAGACCGGCCACCACCGCGAGCAGCGCCCAGGGGGCGAGGTCGCGGCGCGGTACGAAGTGGGCGACGCCGAAGACCAGAGCCGAGGCAACCAGGCCGATGTTCGGCTGCAGCACTCCCCGGAAGAAGCACTCCTCGGCGATGCCGCTCGCCGCCGCAACCACGAGGCAATCCGCCGTCGACATCCGGCCCAGCACGGCGGCCAGCGCGTCCGCGAGCGCGGCCCCGGTCTGGGTGCGGCGCGTGAACTCGTGGGACAGCAGGATGACGAGGGCGCCGGCGATGAGCCCGGCAGCCACGTCCCGGTGCGGGCGGAAGCCGCCGCCAGGAGGTTCTCCGGCGTAGGGGAGGATGACATCGCCGGTCCACAGCGAAATCGTCAGGGCCACGCCCAGCATCCCGCCGTAGAACAGCAGCGCCGGCCGCACCAGAGAGGATGGGGCGCGTGTGGCGTCGCTCGACGGGGCCTTGTCCCCCTGGGAAGGCGCCGGAGCGCCGCTCTGGTCGTCGCCGGGCTCGTCGGAACTCATGACTGCGTTGACAGGTCTCCAGGTGGGTCGGTAGGCTGGGTCTTGCTTCGGCGTCCTTCTGACTGGAGGGACGTCGTCTTGCAATTTCGGGCCCGGGTCGATGGTAACGCGCCGGGCCGACACGATGGTTCGAGCGCCCACATGTCCGACCGCATCCCGATGACCCAGGCCGGTTACGACAAGCTCACCGAAGAGCTGAAGCGTCTGAAGACCGTCGACCGCCGGGCGATCTCCACGGAGATCGAGATCGCACGCGCCCACGGCGACATCTCCGAGAACGCGGAGTTCCACGCCGCCAAGGAGAAGCAGAGCCACATCGAGGGCCGCATCCGGACCGTCGAGGACCGCCTCGCCCGCGCCCAGGTGATCGAGGCCAGCGGGGAGCCCCCGAAAAGCATCCGTTTCGGCGTGACCGCCGATCTCGAGGACGCGGAGAACGGCGAGGCCGTGAGCTACACCATCGTCGGCGAGGACGAGGCGGATCTGTCGCGCGGAGAGATCTCGGTCTCGTCGCCAGTGGCCCGCGCACTGCTCGGCAAGGCGGTGGGCGACAGCGTGACGGTACGCGTCCCGAAGGGAACGCGGGAATTCGAGGTCCTCGAGATCCGCTACCGCTGACCCGCTGCGGGCCCGACCGGGCCCGGGGTTCCGCTGGCGGCCTCGAGCGCGCCCGGGCGGCCGGAAGACGACCGGACGGACGGGGTCGTTCGCTTGGCTCGCCGCGCGCGTATCGAGTAGCCTCGTGCGGAACGGCCGAATCGCGCTTCGGGTGCATTTTGTGGGTAAATAAACGCACTCCTGCGCGCTCGCGCGCCGCGGAATTTGCCGTGCACTCACTCCAGGTCAAGTTCAGCGCGCTGGTGATCGCCCTGCTCGTCGTGGCCTGTGTGAGCCTGGCGTTGATCGCCACGGAGCACGAGCGCCAGTCGCTCGAGGCCGAGGTCGAGAAACACGGCCGGGCGTTGACGGCACACCTCGCCGGCGCTGCGAAGGGACCCCTCCTCTTCGTCGAGCAGGGAGACTTCGGCGGCGAGCTCGACCTGGAACGACTGATCGAGGAGGTCCGCATGACCGAGGGCGTGGTCGCGGCGCGCCTGCTCGACCGCGAGGGGCGCGTGGTCACCGCGCTGGACTCCGAAGAGCGCGGCCAGCCGGGCCAACCGCGGACCCAGGACGGCCCGTCACCGGACGCGCAGACCCGGGTCGAGCGCAGCGAATCACTGCTGCTGTTCGCGGCACCCATTCTCTACAGCGGGGTGCGCATGGGCGAGGCCCAGGTCGTCTTCGACCTGACGGTGCTCGTCGATCCGGTCGTCCGGAACAACCGCGACCAGCTGACCGCCACCGCCGTGGCCCTGCTCGCCGTCGGCGTCGTCGCCGGCATGGTCTTCGTCGCCCTTCTCGTCAATCCGCTGAAGAGGCTGCGCCACGGCGTCGAACAGATGAGCGCGGGCAACGTCATGGTCCGTGTCCCGCCCACCTCCCACGACGAGGTCGGCGAACTCACGCGCGCCTTCAACGAGATGGGCGACTCACTGGCGCAGAAGCAGCGCGTCCAGAACGCCTTCGGGCGCTACGTCAACGACTACGTGTTGAGCCAGCTGCTCCAGGGATCCGAGGGCGACGAGCAGGCCGGAATCGAGCGCGAGGTGACGATCCTCTTCGCGGACATCCGGAGCTTCACGCGGTTGTCCGAGGGCATGGACGCGCCGGACGTCGTGGCCCTGCTCAACGAGGTCTTCCAGGCAATCTCGGACCGCATCCTCGAGCAGGGCGGCACGATCGACAAGTTCATCGGCGATTCTGTGATGGCCTACTTCGGTGCGCCGGTCCCACACGCGGACCACGCCCTGTGCGCGGTCAATGCCGCGGTGCAGATCATCGAGACGATCGCAGAGCGCAACCGCGTTCGTCGCAGCGCGGGACCCGGCGAGCCGAAATCGGTGCCGGTCGAGATCGGCATCGGGGTCCACCTCGGACAGGTCGTCGTGGGCAACATCGGATCCGACCGCCGAACGGACTTCACGGCCGTCGGTGATGCGGTGAACGTTGCCCACCGCCTGGAGAAGCTCGCGCGCCCGGGTGAGATCCTCGTTTCCGAGGCGGTGCAGCGGTGCGTGCGCGGCGGAATCGAGATGCGCTTCGAGGGAGAGCGGCAGCTCTCTGGGCGCGAAGAGCCCGTCCACGTCTACTCCGTTCAGCTGGACGACAATCGCTCGGAACCCGCGCATCCGGATTCCCTGGTCGCGCTGTGAAACCCGCGCTCCTGCTCGTGTGTGCGCTCGTTCTGGCGGGCTGCACCACTCCGCTCGCTACCGGCGAGCGGCTCTACCGCGAGGGAGACCGACTCGGCGCCCTCGAGACCTGGCGAAGCGTCCCCGCGAACGCCTCGGAGTACGACGAGAGCCAGGAGCGCATCGCCGTCGTGGAGGAGGAGTTCAACCGTCTGGTCATCCGCTACAAGCAACGGGCCCGCTACTTCGAGGCGAAGGAGCGTCTGGCGGAATCGATTCTCGACTACCGCCTGGCGCTGAAGCTCCAACCCGACGACGCGGAGACGATGGCGCATGTGCAGGAGCTGGCGCGGGTGGTGGCGAGCCGCAAGGCCTTGCGCCGCGCACAGTTTCGCAGTGCCTCCGAGGCCGGCGATCTCGGCGCGGCGCGCGAGCAGCTCGAGCAGCTTCGCATCCTCGACCCTTTCGACCCGGACATCCAGACCGACGAGCGTCAGCTCGTCGACGCCCTGCGCCTCGCAGTCACCCGCGAGCTCACCGCCGGCCGCCGCCAGTTCATGGCCGGCAACCACGACTCAGCGCGGCGCCACTTCCGATCGGTGCTCGAGCTCGACCCGGACAATGAGTCCGCTCAGGGATACATTTCCTACATTGCGACGATCCGCCGCGAGCGGGAGTCGGCGACGGGGCGCTCCGCGACCTTCGCTTCCCAGGAGGGCTTCGCCTCGGACGCGGAGATCCGCGCCGAGGGCTTCTACCAGAACGCCCTCGCGGCCCAGCGCCGCGGAAAGTTCTACAGCGCGATCCGCCACGACCTCCGGGCGCTCCAGGCCTTTCGGGACCACGCAGAGGCGCGCGGCCACCTGCGTGCCATGCGTCGCCGGCTCTCCGGGGGGGTCGACTCCCTGATCGAGGCGGGCCGCAACGCCTACCGCGAGGAGGACCTCCAGACCGCCCTCGAGCTGTGGACCCGCGCGCTGCTGATCGATCCCCGCAACGAGCGGGCCCGCGCCTACGTCGATCGCGCCCGGCGCCAGCTCCAGAACCTCGAGCGGCTGCGCTCCGAGCCGGACGTCGTGAGCCCGGCGGGATAATGGCCGCACCGCACCGCCGCGCGCCCGCGCACCCGGTCCGCCGGGCGGCGTTCGGGGTGGCGCTCTGTTGCGTGCTCTGCGCATGTACAGCGAGCCTGGATTTCGAACGGGCACGGCGCCTGCTACGACGACCCGCGACGCCGGAGCTTCCCACGCTGCAGAGCGGCGAGGGCACGGCCGACCTGCCCCGCCCGGAACGTTTGCGCGCCACCAGCGGAGAGCTGCGAGAGGTGCCGCTCAAGTGGGATCCGGTCCTCGTCCACGACGTGGGCGGCTACCTGATCGAGCGCGCGCAGCAACGCGATGGCCCCTTCGAGCGGCTCGCGCCCGTTGCCGGCGGACTGACCACCACCTACATCGACCAGATCGAGACCGCTCCGGACGAGGCGGCGGCGATGGAACCGGCGATCGAGCCCACGTCGT
>JBHHVG010000226.1:0-5560 GCA_046754165.1 Myxococcota bacterium | reverse complement strand
CGGTCATCTTCATCAACCAGATCCGCATGAAGATCGGCGTGATGTTCGGCAACCCGGAGACGACGACGGGCGGCAACGCCCTGAAGTTCTACAGCTCGATCCGCATCGACGTTCGCCGCATCGCGGCGCTCAAGGACGGGGACGAGGTCGTCGGCAACCGCACGCGCGTCAAGGTCGTGAAGAACAAGGTCGCGCCGCCCTTCCGCCAAGCGGAGTTCGACATCCTCTACAACCAGGGGATCTCGAAAGAGGGCGATCTGCTCGACCTCGGCGTCGACTGCGGCATCGTCGAAAAGAGCGGCTCCTGGTACTCCTACGACGACGAGCGCATCGGCCAGGGGCGCGAGAACGCGCGCCGCTTCCTGATCGAGAACCCGGACGTGTGCGCGCGCCTGGCCGACGCGGTCTACGCCGCCAAGGGCCTGAAGCGTCTGGCGGCGGTCGCGGACGTCTCGGCCGAGGTCGCGGAGGCGTCGGAAGACTCGTAGCAGCCCGCTGCCAGACAGCAGACACGAGGACGTCGTTCCCATCGCTCCCATCGGCAACTCGGCGGCGCCGGAAGCGAGGGGTTCGATCCTCAGGAAGAGGATTCGGGCCTCTCCTTCGGGAGCGCCGCGCCGCGCACCAGTGCGAAGATCACGGGGATGACCACGAGGGTCAGCACCGTGGCCGAGACGAGCCCCCCGACCATCGGCGCGGCGATGCGGCGCATCGTCTCCGATCCCGTTCCCGTCCCCCACATGATCGGCAGGAGGCCCACGATCGTGGACGTGACGGTCATCATGATCGGGCGCACGCGGAGGCCCGCACCCTCTCGGACGGCCTCGAGCAGGTCGGCCTTCGTATGGAGGCGGTCCTCGCGCTGGAAGCGGGAGACGGCCTCCTCGAGGAACACGAGCAGGATCACGCCGAGCTCGGCCGACACGCCGGCGAGGGCGATGAAGCCGACGCCCACCGCAACGCTGAGGTCGTAGTCGAGCACCCACAAGAGCCAGACGCCTCCGATCAGCCCGAACGGGAGCGACAGCATCACGATCAGGGTGTCCGAGAGCTTTCGGAAGTTGAGGTAGAGGAGCAGGAAGATGATTCCGAGCGCGATCGGAACGACCACCTGCAGGCGCTGCGCGGCGCGCTCCATGTACTCGTACTGCCCGCTCCAGATGAGGCTGTAGCCTGCCGGAAGCTCGAACTCGCGCGCCAGGGTTTCCTTGGCACGATCGACCCACGTCCCGACGTCGACACCCGCGAGGTCGACGTAGATCCAGGCATTGAGCCGCGCGTTCTCGCTCTTGATCGACGGCGGGCCCTTCCGGATCTCGATGTTCGCGAGCTGGGAAATGGGAACCTGGGCTCCCGTCGGGGTTGGGACCAGCACGCGCCGCAGACTCGTGAGGTTGTCGCGAAGCTCCCGCGAGTAGCGCAGGTTCACGGGGTAGCGTTCGAGTCCCTCGACGGTGAAGGTGACGTTTCGACCGCCGATGGCCGACTGAATGACGTCTTGCACGTCACCGACCGTGAGGCCATAGCGGGCGATCTCGCGGCGGTCGATGTCGTAATCGAGGTAGTTGCCCCCGACGACGCGCTCGGCGTACACGCTGAGTGTGCCGGGCTCGTCCTGGAGGATCGCCTCGATCTGCTCGCCGAGATCTTGCAGGATCGAGAGGTCCGGCCCGGCGACCTTGATGCCGACCGGTGTCTTGATTCCCGTCGAGAGCATGTCGATGCGCGTCTTGATGGGCATCGTCCAGGCGTTCGTCACGCCTGGCAGTCGCACGGCCTGGTCGAGCTCCGCGATGAGCTTCTGGATCGTCATGTCCGGCCGCCACTCTTCGGGTGGCTTCAAGGTGATGGTGGTTTCGATCATCGAGAGCGGCGCCGGGTCTGTGGCGGTTTCGGCTCGTCCGATCTTGCCGAAGACATGATGGACCTCCGGAAACTGGCGAATCATGCGATCGGTCTGCTGCAGGATCTCGCGCGCCTTCGTGATCGAGATGCCCGGCAGAGTCGTCGGCATGTAGAGGAGGTCGCCCTCATTGAGCGGCGGCATGAACTCCGAGCCCAGCTGCCGATACGGAACCACCGTGGCTGCGAGAATCGCGACGGCGCCTGCGATCACGAGGAGCTTGCGTCGCAGCACGAAGTGGATGACGGGTGCGTAGATCCAGAGCAGAAAACGGTTCAGCGGGTTGCGGTGCTCGGGAACGATCTTGCCTCGGATGAAGACGATCATGAGGAGAGGCACGATCGTGATGGCGAGGAACGCGGACCCCGCCATGGCGTAGGTCTTGGTGAAGGCGAGCGGGGAGAAGAGGCGCCCTTCTTGCGCCTGAAGGCTGAACACCGGGAGAAACGAGACCGTGATGATCAGCAGCGAGAAGAAGAGCGCGGGGCCCACCTCGCAGGCGGCGTCGATCAGGATCTCCGTTCGCGGCTTCTTCCCCTCGTCGTGTTCCAGGTGCTTGTGCGCGTTCTCGACCATCACGACTGCGGCGTCGACCATGGCGCCGATCGCGATGGCGATCCCGCCGAGCGACATGATGTTCGCGTTGAGCCCCT
This sequence comes from Myxococcota bacterium, assembly GCA_046754165.1. Classification (GTDB taxonomy): domain Bacteria; phylum Myxococcota_A; class UBA9160; order UBA9160; family SMWR01; genus JAFDEI01. Next base: position 3,004 of record JBHHVG010000226.1, on the reverse strand, counting down.
GGTGGTACATGACGATGAAGGAGACGAGGATTCCGAGTGGCAGCGTCAGGATGGCGACGAAGGCGCTGCGCAGGTGGACCAGAAAGACCACGCACACCAGGGCGACGATGGCGATCTCCTCGAAGAGCTTCTCCTGGAGGTTGTCGACGGCGCGCTCGATCAGATCGGAACGATCGTAGACCGTCACGATCTCGACGCCCGGGGGCAGGCCGGCCTTCAGCGTCTCGAGCTTCTCCTTCACCCTCCGGATGACCTCGAGCGCGTTCTCGCCGAAGCGGATGATCACGATGCCGGATGCGACCTCGCCCTCGCCGTTCAGATCCGCGAGGCCGCGCCGGAGCTCCGGCCCCGTGTGGATGTGAGCCACATCCTTGAGCAGCACCGGCGTACCGCGGCCGTCGGTTCCGATGGCAATCTGCTCCAGGTCCTCGACGGATTGGATGTACCCCCGCCCGCGGACCATGAACTCCGTCTCGGCCATCTCGATCAGGCGCCCGCCCACGTCGTTGTTGCTGCGCTGAATCGCGTGGTGGACCTGCGCAAGCGAAATACCGTAGGAGGCGAGCGCGTTGGGGTCGGCCTCGACCTGGTACTGGCGAACGAAGCCGCCGAGCGATGCAACCTCCGACACTCCCGAAACCGTCTGGAGCTCGTATCGGAGGTACCAGTCCTGGATGGAGCGGAGATCGGCTAGATCGCGCTCTCCCGTACGATCGACCAGGGCGTACTCGTAGACCCAGCCGACTCCGGTGGCGTCGGGGCCCAACGACGGCGTGACGCCGGGCGGAAGCCGCCCCGAGACGAAGTTGAGGTACTCGAGCACGCGAGAGCGCGCCCAGTAGAGATCGGTCCCGTCTTCGAAGATCACGTAGACGAACGAGAAGCCGAAGAACGAGTAACCGCGCACGGTCTTGGCGAAGGGGACCGCGAGCATCGATGTGGTGAGCGGGTAGGTGACCTGGTCCTCGACGACCTGGGGGGCCTGGCCCGGATACTCCGTGAAGACGATCACCTGGACATCGGAGAGGTCCGGGATCGCGTCGAGCGGCATGTTGAAGACGGCGTAGCCGCCCCAGAGGATGAGTCCCACGGTCGCGAGACCGACGAGCAGCGGGTTGCGTGCGGAGCCGGCGATGATGCGTCGCAGCATCGGCTACTCCTCCGCGGGCATGGTGTGCCCCTCGTGCTTCGCCTCCGGCGTGGACTCCGCCGAGAGCATCTTCTGCACGGCCTCCTGGAGCTTGCTCTCGCTGTCGATCAGGAACTGGCCCGAGGTGACGACGCGCTCACCCTCCGAGAGCCCTTCCCGCACCTCCACCCAACCGTCGCCGGAATCGATTCCGAGCGAAACCTCGCGCGGCGAGAAATGCCCCTCTCCGACCGCCACGATCGCCATCGTGCGCTGCCCGGAGCGGATGATGGCCTCCTCGGGGACGGCGAGGACGTCTTCGAGGGTCTCTGTCTCGATGGTCACGTTCGCGAACATGTCCGGCTTCAAGACGATCCCCGGATTGGGGAACTCCAGGCGAACCCGCACCGTGCGGGTCTTCGGATCGAGGAAGGGATACACGTAGGTGACTTCGCCATCGAATCTCTTTCCGGGCAGGTAGCTGAGCTCTGCGACACCTTCCTGGCCCACAGCGATCCAGGGCAGCTCGTACTCGTACACATCCGCGTAGACCCAGACATGAGACAGGTCGGCGATCGTGTACAGGCGCATGTTGGGATCGACCTCCATGCCCTTGCGAACCATCAGGTCGACCACGACGCCCGGACCGGGCGCGTAGAGCGTCAGGTTCTTGCGAACCTGGCGCGTCTCCAGAAGGCGCTGGATGTCCCGCTCGGGGATGTCCCAGAGCTCCAGCCTGCGCCGGCTCGCTCGGAACAGCGCTTCGCCCCCCTCGACGACGTCATCGAAGGAACTCGCCGCCGTGGCATCGCGGTACCGCGCCGCCTGGAGGAGCTCTTCCTGGGTCGAGACGAGCTCGGGTGAGTAGATCTCCAACATCGGTTGGCCGCTCTTCACCATTTCGCCCTCGTACTCGACGAAGAGCTTTTCGACCCAACCTTGAATTTTCGTGTGCACATGATCGACGAGACGTTCGTCGTAGTCGACGCGTCCGACAGCGCGCACCTGGCGCGAGAGGTCGCGGCGCGCGACCGGCGCCAGCCGCACGCCCATGTTCTGCACCAGAGTGGGTTCGATCCGCGCACCACCGCCCCCGACCGCGGCGCCCTCGCCCGGGCAAACGGGCACAAGGTCCATGCCCATCGGGCTCTTGCCGGGTTCGTCCCGGACGAAGGTCGGGTCCATGGGCGCCTTCCAGTAGAGAGGCTGGGCGCCTCCGGGGCAGGGGCCGTCGCCGGCTTCTTGGTTCGAGGGTGCAGGGCTGCTCGGCATCGACCGGGTCCCCGCCCACCAGCCACCCACGGCTGCCCCGGCGACGAGCCCGACGAGGGCGATCCAGTGGTGGGCCTTCATCGCAGCGATGCTCCCAGGCTGGCTTCGACGGCCGCGAACGCGCCGCGTCGGTCCGCGATCGCTCGCTCGAGCCGGAGCTCCGCGTCCAGCAGTCGCACCTGGCTGTCGATCAGGCTGAGAAAGTCCACCTTGTCCACCTCGTAGCCCGATCGACTCGAATCGAGCGATTGACGCGCCTGCGGAAGCAGCCCTGACTCGATGAGCGCAACCTCCCGATCCGCGCGTTCCAGATCCGCATGGCGCGATCGAAGGGAATCGCGCAGCGCCGCGCGAGCTCTCCGATACTGTGCCCGGCTCTGTCGCAGCAGCGCATCCCGTTCCACGACCTGCGATCGCCACTTGCGGCGATCGATGGGCAGGCGGATGGTGACGCTCGCGCCAAGGAAGTCGTCGCCATTCACGGGGTCTCCCGCGACGCGTTGGCGAATGCGATAGCCAAGGCCGAGATCGAAATCGGGATAGCCTTCGAGCTGTGCGACGCGCTTTCGGTGCAGGGCTTCTTCGATGCGCTCGGCCAGCGCC
>JBHHVG010000225.1:0-5570 GCA_046754165.1 Myxococcota bacterium | reverse complement strand
TGGAACGCGTGTTCAAGCTCCTCGACCTGCCGCGGCGCACGGACGTCGAAGCGTTGAACGAGAACCTCCGGCGCGTCGCCGAGGCGATCGAGAGTCTGGAGGGACGAAATCGGCCGTCGCCGGCGCGCGCCGACGACGACGAGGCCTCGGCCTAGTTGACCGCGCCGCGGTCCACGGCCAGCGTTCCCGTCACGCCACCACAATTCTCGAGCTTCGCGCCCAGTTCCTCCGCCCGGCGGCGGCGGCGTTCGCGCAGCTCGTCCGTGCTGCACAGCTCGTCGAGAACTTCCTGGCCCCAGGCGATGTGACGCCGGCTGCGGCGCACGATGTCTTCGAGGAGATCGATCGTCGGCGCGTCGCAAATCTGGTCGGTTTCGCGCATGGTGCGCTCGTAGACGTCGACGAGATGCGGCTTCAGTACGTCGAAGACGCCCGCGATCTTCTCGATCGTGAGGTCGGGCCGCTCGGGCAGGGCGATGGACTGGAGGAACTCGGCGAAGCCCTCGTTCGCGGATTCCGAGGCGTCGACAGCACGTCGGCCACAGCGCAGCTCCGGCAGGCGCTTGCCCAGATCGTCGGCGGCCTTCGCGCCGTCCCAGATGATCTTGCCGAGACCCGTCTTGACCGGCAGCTCCGGAATCGTCGCGATCCAACCACCGAAGATCATCATCATCCACTCTTCCGCGTAGCGGAAGTTGCGCACGCGCCGAGCGGTGGCCTCGACGTCATAGCGACCGTGGAGCTGGCGAAGATCTGCCGGAATGTCGAAGGCCGAGTACGGCGTGAAGCTGGTCTTCTCGTCGGGTGACATGCCCGGGTACATGCGCTGGCTCACGACGTGACCTCCTCGGCGCGCTGGTCCTTGTGCCGTTCATACAGGATCTTGGCAGCGGCGATCAGCGTCTGCTTGGACGGACCCTCGCCCGAGAGCTGCGCCAAGTCCTCGAGCTCTTCGTCGCTGAAGCCCGCCTCCCTGCGCTCCTCCCAGGCGATGGGGATCGCGGCAGTCTCCCGGTCGGATCGCGCTCCGCCGAAGCTGAACTGCTTGTCCACCTTCCGGCGGAACTCCTGCGTGCGCTTGAAACGCTCCGGGTCGTCCTTGGTGAACTCCTTGACCCATACGCTTCCGAACCGCACGTGGGTGAGCTCGTCGGCGAGAACGTAGTCGACAGCCTGCTTCAGGGTCTCGTCGCCGGTCTTCTCCGCGTACCGGATCATGTCGCGGAAGACGTCGCAGGCGAGCCCCTCGAGACCGCGGTTCACACCTGCGACGCGCATCGCCGGGTCGTCGGAGCAGGCGCACTCGAACAGGAATGTGCTCTCGGGGAACATTCCGATCTCTCCGCCGAGATGCGCGAGCAACTTCTCGAAGATCTGGACGTGACGCGCCTCGTCCCAGCACTGGCGCGCCATGTTCATCTTGAACTCCCAGGGCGCGTCCGGGAAATCCCAGAGAGAGCGCGCCGCGCCCTCCAGGGCCTGGAGTTCGCCAACAAAGATGCCGTGCATCCGCAGCAGCAGACGGGTCAACGACGCGGGCGAGTCCGGGTTCAGCGGTTCGTTCATGACGGTGAGGGCGAACCCCGGTCCGTAGGTGGCGTAGAGCTCCTCGGCGGCTGTTCCCTTCACCGACTCGCGAATCATGGACGTGAACTTGTCGAAGACCTCGACGACCGTGTCCACGTCGTCTGGCAGCGTCGATAGCACCGTGGCCTGGGCGTTGCTCTGGCGCACGAAGCGGCTGTCCCGGGCGAGCTCTTCGTGCTCGATGAATCGTTTCATTCGGCTTCTCCTCCAGGGAGCGCAGGGATTGCACACCCCGAGGTACGCGAGGACATTCGTCGCGGGCGTCGGGCGATTCGCGCAATTCCTCGTCGGAAGCGAATCAATACCGAAACTCGATTTTGATTTTGCCGGGGCCGGCGGCCGTCGTCAAGAGGAAGCCGAGACTCCCGCGCTACCTTCGTCCGCTGCATGACCGATCCCGACTCCAACCCGCAGCCGCATGAGACGACGATCTCGTGTCTCTCACGGATCGTTCGAGCGGAGGACGCCGGCGCCCCGGCAGCCGCGCGCGCCTGGCTCCGCACCGCGGGTCTGTTCGCCGCGTCTGCGGTCGTCCTGTTCTTGCGCCGGCCCGACGCGTTCTCGAGGGCCCAGTTCTACGCAGAGGATGGCAAGAGCTGGTACGCCCAGGCCTATCACCTCGGCGCGGTCGCTCCGTTCCTGATGCCCCAGGACGGCTACTTCCAGACACTTCCGCGGATCGCCGCCCTCGTCGCCCAGGCGCTGCCCCTCGCGCACGCGCCTCTCTGCATGAACCTCTTCGGACTGGTGGTGCAGATCGCGCCGATCCTCTTGCTGCTGTCGCCGCGCTTCGACGGCGTGCTTCCGAGCGCGCGGCTGCGGCTGCTGCTGTCCCTCTTCTACGCGCTCCAACCCAACGGCGCGGAAATGCACGTCACGATCACGATGGCGGGCTGGAGGTTGGCCCTGCTGGCGTTGATGGTCATCGTCGCCGACGCACCGCGCACGCGCGCGGGGACGGTGTACGACGTCTGCGTGCTCGCGCTCTCCGCGATCAGCGGACCCTTCGCGATCCTGCTGGCGCCCGCCGCCGCGGTCTCCTGGGCGCACAAGCGCGACGCGCGCGGCCTGCGCGTGGTCGCTATTCTCGCCGCCGGCGCGGGCCTCCAGGGTGTGTCGTTCCTGTTCGTGGAGTCGGGCCGCCCAAGCGCACCCCTCGAGCCCAGCCTCTCGGCCTTTGTTCGGATCATCGGCGGTCAGCTCGGCATCGGCGCACTTCTCGGTGACCGCGGATACACCTGGCTCCAGCAGACTGTTCGCCTGCCGGTCTCGCTGTTGTCGTTGCTCACCCTCGGCGTCGGTGGCGTCTTTGCCGCCGCGATCGTGCGCGGACCGAGAGCGTTGCGCGTGCTCGCGGTCTACTCGCTGTTGATCCTCTCGGCCGCGTTGATCTCGCCGACGGCGAGCCGGACACAGCCCCAGTGGGACCTGCTGTCGCTGCCGCGGATCGCGGCGCGCTACTGGTTCGTGCCATCGATCTGCCTCGTCGTCTCCCTCGGCTGGATCTTCCGGAGCCAGCGAAGGCGCGTCGTCCGTATCACCGTCGCAGCCTGCCTCGCGTCGCTCGCGGTCGGCGTCGTCTGGAACGCCCGGCGACTCCCCTACCGGGACCTCGGCTTCGCCGCGCGCGCCGCCCGCTTCGAACGCGCGACCGCCGGGTCGGTCCACCGTTTCCCGATCCCGCCAGCGCGTTGGTTCATGGAACTGAAGAAGCGCTAGCCCCAGACCGAGTCGCGATCCCCGAGCGCCGCGTTGATCAGCACCTGCACACGGGTCCGGATCTCCTCGGTCAGGCGCGCGACCAGCAGGTCGTCCCGGGCCGCGTCGGGCTCGAGGTGGTCGAGGGGCATCGGCTGGCCGATGCGGATCACCCACTTCGTGGGCAGCGGCAGCAGACCAAGCGGACCGAGAAATGGAAAGGTCGGCGTCACCGGCAGGAAGGGCAGACCGACGGCCCGCGCGGCCGGCCCCACCTTGAAGAGGATGGGATGCGCCTCTTCGGGGCCGACGATTCCCACCGGCACCAGCGGCACGCCCTGCTCGAGCGCCACGCGCACCGCGCCGCCGCGCCCGAATCGCTTGAGCTCGTAGCGCTCGCGAAAGGTCTTGGCGGCGCCCTTCTCGCCCTCGGGAAAGGCGACGAGAAAACGCGCGGACGACAGCAACCGCGCGGCGTTCTCGCGACACGCGCGCACGCCGCCGAGTTGCGCCAGGGAGGCGTGCACGAAGGGCAGGTGGATCAGCCAGTCCGCCACCAGGAATCGCGGGCGTTCGCCGCTCGGGTGCATCCGCTCGATGGCGTGGGCGAGCATCAGTCCGTCGTAGGGCAGGAGGCCCGAGCGGTTGGCGACCATCAGACAGGGGCCGCGGCTCGGAAGATGGTCGAGACCGCGCAGATCCACGCGCCAGTAGCGATCGAACAACCAGTCGAGCAGCGGACGGGTGCGGTTCAAGACCACGTCGTCCATGCCGAACTCATCGACGTTCGCCGAACGCTCGGTCATGCCGAGGGTGCCGAGGCGTCGACGTGCGGCCTCGACCCACCGTTCCCAATCGTCCCGCGGAGCCGCCAGCGGCGACGGCCGGGCTGGCACCGGGAAGCGCGAGCGGATCTCCGCACGCAGGCCGTCGAGGGCACCGTACAGCTCGTCGGCGGCCTCTTCGTCGACGTCCGCCCCGACGTCGATGAGAGGGTGCTCTCCGCTGCTGCGGTGTTCGGTCATGCTCTCCCCGGTCAGCGGTAGCGGCGCATGCGCAGCGCGGAGACGAAGGAGATCCACGCCTCCTTCGTCGAATAGCACGGCTCGCCGAAGGCGTCCCAGCCGCGGGCGGCGTCCGCCACCCACAGGTGGCGCAGGTAATCGTAGAAGGCCGCCGGCGCGTCTCCGGTCTGGCTCTGGGCCGGGTAGTAGGCCATGCGATAGAGCAGGCGCGGGGGCAGCGAGAGGATGCGCTTGCCCGCCAGGCGCAGCAGCGTCGAGAACGGCAGCACGCCCCGCCCGGCCACGTTGTAGACGCCGGGGTGGGATTCGAGAGTCGCGCGCTCGAAGGCGTCCAGGCAATCCTCCTCGTGGACGAACTGCATCAGCGGGTCGTAGCCGAAGAGCTTGGGCACGACCGGCAGGGAGAGGTAGCGCGTCACACGGTTCGAGAAGTGCGGGCCGACCACCCAGCAGCTGCGGAGCACCGTCACCTCGTTGGCCGGGTAGCGCGCAGCCCAGTTGGCGAACAGGCCTTCGACCTCCACGCGATCCTTTACCGAGTGAGCGTCCGGGTGGCCGCGCAACGGGTGCTCTTCGGTCAGGAAGTTCGGATTGTCCGGGCGCGGGCCGTAGAGCATCGTGCTCGACGCCAGCACCACGCGCCGAACATTCGCGGCGGAGCAGGCGTTCAACACGTGCAGGCTGCCGATGGTTTCGAGCTCGTGGTCCGCCTCGATGTCGTCGGTGGGATTGGTGCGGAAGGCCATGTGCACCAGTGCCTCGGCGCCCTCGCGATCGAGCACCTCGGCGATGCGACTGCCGGCGATGGGGTCGGTCAGGTCGATGCGCGCGAAGCGGACGCGGTCGTCCAGTCGCTGCGGTCGACGGTAATCGAGTCCGACGATGCGAATGTCCGGATCGCACTCGAGCAGACGTGAGACGAGCCCGCGACCGAGAAAAGTGCAAAGGCCGGTGACCGCGATGACTCCCGGCTGGTGCGTGGCATTCACGTGGCTCTCACGCTCCCGACGGCGTTCGCCGCTCTGATCCGCGTCAGATAACATTCTGAGCGATGTCCGCCAGCCGCGTGACCGCCGTCGTCGAGGATCCGCGCTATCGCGATCACCGGGGTCCGGACGGTCACCCCGAGCGCCCGGAACGGCTCACCGCCGTGCACGACGCCATCGGCTGCCAGCGCGACCGGCTCACGCCGCTCGCGGCGCGGGCCATCGATACGGACGAGATCCTGCGGATCCATACCCGCGCCCACGTCGACGCGGT
>JBHHVG010000224.1:0-5670 GCA_046754165.1 Myxococcota bacterium | reverse complement strand
GAAGAAGCCGAACACGACGGCAATCGGGGGAAGCGCGCCCGCGACGGCCAGCAGCACCGCCTCGGTGAGGAAGATCGCCAGGATCTGGCGCGGTTGCGCACCGATCGCGCCGAGCAGACCGACCTCCGACCGCCGCTCGCTCACGGAGACGAGCATCAGATTCATCACACCGAGCCCGGCCACGGTCAGCGAGATGGCCGCGATTCCGGCCAGAGCGAGCGTCAGGGCGTTCATGATCTTCGAGAGCGAGGCCACCACGGACTCCTGGGTGATGCAGGTGATGTCCTCCTCCCCGTGGCGCTCCGTGATGATCTCGATCACGCGCTCTTTGGCCGCCACGAGGTCGGCCTGCGGATCGAGCTTCACGAGGATTCGGAAGAGGGAGCTGCGGTCGAGCAATCGCATCGCCGAAGCCACCGGAACGATCGCCAGGTCGTCGAGGTCGAGCCCGATCTGGTGGCCCTCGGGCTCGAGGACCCCGATCACCCGCATGCGCCAGTCACCGACGCGCACGAGCTTGCCGAGGGCGCTCTCCTGGGGGAACAGTTCGGTCGCGAGCTTCACACCGATCACCGTGACCGGGGCCCCGCGATCCACGTCGCCCTCGGGCAGGAACTCGCCGCCGCCCACGCGCAGCTCACGCGCCTCGAGGAAACTGTGCGTCGTTCCGAGGATGGCGACCTGCCGACGCCTCTCGAGGTGGGAGACCGTCTCGTTTCCCACGGCGATGGGGACGACCAGGCGGATGCCCGGCACGCCCCGGCGCAGCGCCCGGGCGTCGTCCAGGGTGAGGTCGTTGGGTACCCCTCCGACACCCGGAAAGATGCCGACCGTGTCGTTCTTTCCCGGCATCACGATCAGCAGATGGGTGCCGAGGGAAGAGAACTCGCGTGTGACGTAGCGCCGGGCTCCTTCGCCGAGAGCCGTGAGCACGACGACCGCCGCCACGCCCACCGTCACCCCCAGGATGCTGAGCGCACTGCGGCGTCGATGGCGAAGCAGCGCAGTCGCCGCGAATCCCACCAGGTCCCGGGGGATCACGCTGGCGGCTCGGGAATCGGCGCCGGGGCGCGGTCGAGATCGTGCCCCGCCAGCTGCCGGTCGATGGCGCCGTCCCGGAGAACGATCACGTTTCCGGCGCGCCGGCCGACGTTCGGGTCGTGGGTGACCACGGCGAGCGTCAGGCCGTGGGCGTTCATTCCCTCGAGCAGCTCCATCACCTGGTCGCCGGCGCGGCTGTCGAGGTTTCCGGTGGGCTCGTCCGCCAACAGCAGCCGCGGGCGCATCACCGTGGAGCGGGCGATGGCGACCCGTTGGCACTCACCACCGGACATCTCCGCCGGGCGGTGCCTGGCGCGTTGCACGAGGCCCACCGCGGCCAACGCCTGGGCGACGCGCTCGCGCCGCTCGGCCAACGGGACTCCGGCCAACAGCATCGGCAGGGCGACGTTCTCGGAGGCGTCGAGGCGCGGCACCAGGTGGAAGGATTGGAAGACGAAGCCGATCTTGTGCCGCCGCACCTCGGACAGCTCGGTTTCGGAGAGCGCGCCGACGTCGTCGCCGTCGAGGAGATAGCTGCCAGAGGTCGGCCGGTCGAGGCAGCCGAGGATGTTGAGCAGCGTGGATTTTCCCGATCCGGACGGGCCCATCACCGCGACGTATCCACCATCGGGCACCGTGGCCGAGACGCCGGCCAGGGCGTCGAGGCGCTGATCACCGACCCGATAGGCACGGTGGACATCTCGCAGCTCGATCATGGGATTGGCGTCGAATCCTCGATTTCGAAACGCACCCCCGCCTTCACCTCCAGGCGATCGAGCGAGACCACGACGGGCTGGCCCTCGTCCAGACCGCTCAGCACCTCGGCATAGTCCCAGTTCTTGAGACCGATCTCTACGGAGCGTTCGACGAGGACGCCGTCCTCCGCCAGCAGCACCCGCCGACCGTTGAGCAGCGCGGAAGTCGGGACACGCAGAACGCCGTCGTGAACCTCCAGCACCACCTCGACATCCGCGGAGGTTCCGGGCAGCAGCGTGCTCGCGAACTCCGTGTCCACGAACTCCACCTCGACCTCGACCGTCCGGTTCTGGGCCTCGACGTCCAGCACGTAGGGCGCCACGCGGGTCATCTTTCCGGGGAAGGATTCTCCGGGACGGGAGTCGACGGTGATCTTGACCAGCTGGCCGGGTTGGATCGAAGCCGAGTCGACCTCGTCCATCGGAGCGCTGACGTAGAGCGAGGCCGGGTCGATGACGTCCAGCACGGCCGGCGCCGTGAGCAGCGGTGGCGAGGGGGTGATCCACTCGCCGAGCTCCGCGTTGACCTCCGCGATCACGCCGTCGAACGGGGAGCGGATCTCGAACTTCGCGAGGTCCGCCTCAGCGGCGACGATGGCGGCGGCGGCCTTGTCTCGCTCGGCGGTGACGGCCCTGCAAGATGCTGCGGCAGCCTGGTCAGCGCTCTCGAGAGCGTCGAGGACGTCGTCGGATACGATGTTGCGATCCGCCAGGTTCCGCTTGCGGTCGAGCTCGCGCCTGGCGCGCCCCGCAGCGACGCAGGCTTCGTTGCGCGCCGCGTCGGCCACGCGCAGGCTCGCGCGGGCGAGGCGGAGCTGCGCGACGGGTGTGGCGTCGTTGAGGCGCAGCAGCACCTCGCCTTGCTCGATCCACTCCCCCTCGCGACGCGTGATCTCGACCACGCGGCCCCCGACCTCGGCGGAGAGGCGAGCGCGGCGTCGAGCCCGAATGGTGCCCGCCTTCGAGTTGGTGATCGTGGATTCGACCACCGCGCGTTCCACCAAGGCGACCCGAACGCTCACCGGGTCCGTGCGCAGCACGACGAGGCGGAGAACGACCGCGGTCGCCCCGATGGCGATCAGAAGCGTGGGCCACCATTTGCGCATCGGACGTCTCGGTTGGGCGGGCGGAGATCGACGAGAGGGTACCGAAGGCGAGAACGAGTCCGACAGGGGTAGGGGGGCGCTTTGTTGCGCGGATCAGCTACTCCGCGCGAGGAGGCCGCTGTCCACCAGCGTCGCCAGCGCCTTGTAGATCGCCGAGTCCGGGGCCGCGACCATGTCGGTGATGGCCTCGACGCTGAACCCCTCGGCGGCGTGGTCGAGCACCGCGCGCTCCAGCTCCGAGAGCGCATCGATCGCGGGTCCGTGGCCGTTCGCAGCGAGTTCGAAGCCGTCGCTCGGAGCGAAGGCATCGAAGCCGATACGCGCCATCTCGTCGATCTGCACCGACGCCATCATGATCGCTGCTTCCACCGGCTGCGGATCCGGCTGTGCGCCGGCGAGCAGCAACTCTCGGTGGAACTCGAAGCGGCCTTGCCTCCACTGGAACATGCGAGCGAGCGCCTTCATTCCCGTGACCATGCCCAGCGTGCAACGCAGCACGTAGTTCTCGGAGAACACGATCTTTCCCTCGTCCTTGCCGCGTTTCACTATGAGGGTGCCGGATCGGCAGGTGTCGATGAACATGTCGAGAATCGATCCGAGCCCCGCCTCGTCGATCTCACCCGCGACGATGGCATGACGGCGCGTCGCGTCGAAGCGCTGAAGGAACTCGATGAAGGCGATCACTTCGTCGATCCGGTCGGCGGGATAGTGGAGCTGCACGCCGTGGGCATGGATGCCGCCGTCACAGCGGCGGCTGTGGACGATCTTCCCCGCCAACGTCAGGTCGAGCTCGACCAGCGGGTTCGAGAGTTGGACGCCGACCAACGTACCGACGGGGATCGAAGTCACGGGCAGCAAAACGAGCACGCCCGTATAACAGATGTTCGCGGTGGTCCCCGCGTACTCGGCGTCTTCGGTGGTCAGGATGACATCGGCGTCCAGCCGGGCCCGGCCTCCACCGCGGCGTTCACGCCCGGCGGCCGCGACCGGACTCTCGAGGTCGAGCCCGGTGAGGTTCTCGAGTCGTGCCTTGAGCACGACGCGATCCCGGTGCGCGCGGATGGAGACCCCTGGTGTGGTCGCGGCGGTCCTCGCCAGCGAGCGGTCGACCGCTGCGACGACTTCGCCCTCGAGCTGGAAGGCTCCGCCGCAGAACGGCAAGTCGAGCGTTATCGCGACATTCTCGCCCGGCGCGTACTCGTCGCTGGTGGGAACGAAGAGTGCGCCCGCGGCGATGTGGTGCTGGAAGGCGGACTGGAACTCCGACGGATCGTCGAAGCACAGCACGAGAGGGGCCCGTTTCTGCTCGCGGGCGGCTGATTCTTCGAGCGGGGTCATCGCTGCTCACATCCTTCTCATTGCTGTATCGGCTCGGATCAGGGCGATTTGAGCCTCGACCTCGGCGTTCCATTCGTGGTTCAGGCTTTCAGCAGCAGCGGACGCGCGGTCCGCCCGGTCGGATTCCGCTGCTACCATCGCTGGCAAGGGGGGTCCCGCCCGCAGAATGCTCGTGCGATCGCGCCGATTCCTCTTCGATCTGCTGCTGTGCCTCTCGCTCGTCAACCTGCTGCTGCTGCGGGCGTGGGCGCAGCTGCTCCCGGGCGTCGTCCATCCGGCGAACCTCTACTACATCACCCAGGCACCGGCCGGGATCCACTACATCGCCATCGTCGCCGTGTTGCTCGGATCCAGCCTCGCCGCCTGCGTCCTCGTGGCCTGGGCCCGACGCAGCCCGAGACGCTGGCCTCTCCGCGCCGTACAGGCCGCACTCGTCGCACTGTTCCTGCTGGCCGTGAACTCGGTGGCCTATCAGGTCTCGCCGGAGCTCCCCGGACGACTCGAAGGTTGGCTGAGCTCTGCGGGAACCCTGGCCGTGGGGGGGGCCGTGCTGGGCGGGTGTCTGTGGTTGGCCCGGGTGCGCCCCGGCCTGCTGTTCGGGGTGATCGAGGGGTTCGCGGTCCTGACAGCACCGTTGGTGGTGATGACCGTCGGCCAGGCGGGCTGGACCTGGGCGCGCCTCACCCCCGATTCCTTTGGCGGTCGATCCCTGACGTCCCCGAATCTTGCGCCGCCGCCGCCGCGCCGCCCCTCAGCCGCACCGCGCGTCGTGCTCATCGTCTTCGACGAGCTCGATCAGCGGGTGGCCTTCAGCGCCCGTCCCGCGCGACTGGCCTTGCCCGCACTCGACCGCCTGCGCGAGCAGTCACTCACCGCCTCGAACGCGTATCCTCCGGCGGGCGAGACGCGCCAATCGATCTCGTCGTTGCTGCTGGGTGAGCAGGTCACCTGGTCGCGCCCGACGGGACCGGCCGCCCTCGCGTGCGCGGTCGACGGGGGCGGCGAGGCCGAGGCCCGGCCGGACTGCTGGGCCGACCGCGAGAACCTCTTCGCGCGACTGCGACGGGATGGTGTCAGGAGCGCCGCATCGGGCTGGTACCACCCCTACTGCCGAATCTTCCACGCCTCCCTCGTGTCGTGCACCTGGGCGGGACTTCCGTATTGGGGCAGCCCCCGCCTCGCGGATTCTCTCGACCAGCTCTGGGTAGAGGCGATGAAGCCCATTCCGGCGGTCCGGCTGTGGCTGCGACCCGGGACGCGCATCCGGCGCGCCCATCGCGACGCCTTCGAGCGGATCCGGGCGGGGGCCGTGCGGATGGCGGGGGATCCCCAAGTCGGGTTCGCCTTCCTGCACCTGCCGGTGCCGCATCATCCGGACATCTACGATCCGGTCGCCGAGACCCTGTCGATTCGCGATGCGCGCAGCTACT
>JBHHVG010000223.1:0-5689 GCA_046754165.1 Myxococcota bacterium | reverse complement strand
GGATGGACAGCCGCTCGTCGGCGACGGAGCGCTCCGCCGCCGCGACCTCGAAGGCCAGGGTCTGGCCGGGCGCCAGGGGACCGCTCTCGGCCGACGCGTAGCGCGCGTCGCCGTCGGTGACGTCGCGGGCCCGCCCCAGGCCTTCGCCCCGAGGCGCCTCGTCGCCGGAAACCGACACGACGACCTTCTCGGCGCCGAGTGGAAAGCTCCGCTGCAGCGGGACGACGGGGCCGCCCGAGGCGACCGAATAGGCGAAATCGACGCTCGAGTCGCCCGGATAGACGGGACCGAAGAACACGACATCGCCGCCGCGGAGCTCGGCGCCGCCGTCGAAGGCCCCTCCGACGGGCTCGAAGAACGCCGCACCTTCGGGCAGGGGGATCCGGAAGATCGGCGCCTGGGAAGCGCGCGCGTCCGGCGGGATCAGCAGCACGCGATCGGTGGGATTGCGCAGCGCGTGGGATTCGTAGACCCGCACGCCGCTGCAGCCGCGTTCGATGCGGAGGCGCGCGACGCCCAGATCCAGCGCACTCCCGTCCGCGCTGCTGCCGGCCACCTCGATGATGGCGTCGACGGAGGTGGCACCGGGCGCGAAGCGCACGCGCGCGCCGAAGGGGATGCCGCCGTAGCGCGCGCCGACCAGGTACACCGTGGCCGGGTCGGCGGCGACTCCCTCGAACACGAAACGACCGTCTGCGCCGGTCGCGCCGCTCCGGACGCCGGGACGGCCGTCTGCGCCGAGGGCGAAGAGCGTCAGCGCGACATCCTCGAGCGGGTCGTCGCCGCTTCGCCGGGTCAAGCGACCGCGAATGACGCCGGAGCCCGCCGGCACATCGCCGATGGCGTCCGCCCCGGTCAGGCCGCCGTGGGCGCCGACCGGCGGACCTGCGAGCTGGGCCGCGGCGGGGACTCCGAGGACGACGGCGACGATCGCCGACCACGTTGCGAGGCATGCGGCTCGAGTCATCCGGCGCTGGGCGCGCTGGCGCGCCGAGGATGCGGCCACATGATGGAAATCGACCCCAGCACGAACACGCAGCCTCCCACCCAGATCCAGTTGACCAGCGGGTTGCGGTAGAGCTTGAAGGTCGCGGAGCCGTCGGTCTCGATGTTGGTGAGGATCACGTAGAGGTCTTCGCGCAGGGTCGAGTGCACCGAGGGAATCGACGCCGGCTGCTGCTCGAGCCAGTACATCCGCTTCTCCGGCGTCATCACGCCGATGGGCTCTCCGCCGCGGTACAGGGCGAGGCGCGCCACCGCGCCGCCGTAGTGCTGCGCTGGAACTGCCTCGGCGGTGAGGTACTCGAGCTGGTAGCCGTGAAAGTCGGTCTGGTCGCCGGGGCTCAGGTTCTCGAGCCGCTCCTGGTTGAGTGTCGAGCCGGCCGTTCCGACCATCACGAAGACGATGCCGAGGTGAACGATGTAGCCGCCGTAGCGCTGCTGGTTCTTGCGCAGGAGGGCCGTGAAGGCCTGGAGGGCGTTCTCGTTGCCCTTTCGGACGCGGGCTGCGATGGCCCGGGCGTACTCCTGGACGATCGTCGCCGTGATGAAGGCACCGAGACTCCACACCATGAGGGCGTAGAGCGTCAGCCGCGAGCCGACGACCCCCGCGACGGCCGCGGCGGTGACCAAGCCGGTCAGCGTGGGCCAGGTGAACTGGCTGCGCAAGTTGCTCGCCGAGGCCCTGCGCCAGGCGATCAGCGGCCCGATCCCAGTGAGCAGCAGCAACGGAATCACCAGCATGCCGCCCAGCAGGTTGAAGTAGCGGGGACCGATCGCGATGCGGCGGCCCACGAAGAGCTCCGAGAAGACCGGAAACAGCGTTCCCCAGAAGATCATCGCGAGCAGGGCGATGAAGACCCAGTTGTTCAGCAGGAAACTCGCCTCGCGGGAGACCATGGACTCGATGCGGTTGGGGCTTCGGATGCCCGCCCGCCGCACCCACAGCAGCGCGAAGAAACCGCCGGCGGTGACGACCACGTAGCCCAGGAAGATCGACTGGAAGAGCGGCGTCTGCGCGAAGGCGTGGACGGACTGCACGATGCCGCTGCGCGTGAGGAAGGTGCCGAACAGGCACAGGGTGTACGTCAGACCGATCAGCACCAGGTTCCAGGTCTTCAGCATGTTGCGCTTTTCCTGGATCATCACCGAGTGCAGGAAGGCGGTGGCGGCGAGCCAGGGCATGAAGGACGCGTTCTCCACCGGGTCCCAGGCCCAGTAGCCCCCCCAGCCGAGCACCTCGTAGGCCCAGCGGCCGCCGAGCATGACGCCGACACCCAGGGTGGCCCAGGCGAAGAGCGTCCAGCGCCGGGTGGTGCGGAACCAGGTCGTGCCGAGCTCGCCGCTGGCCAGGGCGGCGAAGCCGAAGGCAAAGGGGACCGCAAAGCCCACCAGACCCGTGTAGAGCATGACGGGGTGGATCATCATCACCGGGTGCTGGAGCAACGGGTTCAGCCCCGCGCCGTCGGACGGCACCCGGCCCGGCGGCAGCAGCTCGAAGGGACGCGAGATGAAGTTCACCAGCACCAGGAAGAAGAGGGCGTTGACGAGCAGGCCCGCGGCCACCCACGGCATCAGGGCGCGGTTCTGCCGCCGATTGAGCGCCACGCAGGCGGCGCTGTAGAGCGTGAGCATCCACAGCCACAGCAGCAGCGACCCCGCCTGTCCCCCCCAGAGAGCCCCCAAGCGGTAGGGGAGCGGCATGCTGCGGGCCGAATGACCCGCGACGTAGCTCAACTGGAAGTCGGAGTTCGCGAAGGCCACGAAGAGGGTGGCGATCGCGACGCTGACGAAGGCGAAGACGAGCAGCACGCTGCGCTCCGCCACGCGCGTCCATTCGTCGCTGCGGCGAAGGCCTGCGTAGATCCCGGCGCCGAGCCCGAGCGCGGTGATCACCAGGGCAAGACGCAGCGCGTAGTCGCCGATCTCGATCACACCAGTCCCCGTCAGAAGGAGGCGGTCTCGGTAGCCTGGGCCTCGAATTTCGAGGGGCACTTCGCGAACAGCTTGTCGGCGTCGAACTGCTGCTGGGCGCTCGTCCGGACCAGGCGCCCTTCGAGGACGACCTCCGCGCCGTCCTTGAAGAGGTCGGGTGTCTCGAGACTCCGGAAGACCACGACCATCGGCTGCTCGTCCGCGCCGGTCTTGGCGTGAGGCGGGTCGTTCACCACGGCGAAGCGGACGACCTGGGCATCGACGTCTCGTTCGATCGAATTCAGCGCCACGTAGCCGTGGACCCGCGAGTCCTCGCCGCTCAGCGCCTGTTCCGAGCCGCGGAAGTCCGCGAGGGTCTCGTAATAGGTGAACGCGATCCCGCCATCCAGATTCGTCGCCGCGTACCAGCCCAGAATCAGTGCGATGAGGGTCGCGCCGCCGGCGATCTGAACGCCTTTCGACATGGCGCAATCCCTGAAGTGGTTCGCGCGGAAGATATCAGCAGGCCCGGGTGCTGTCAAAGAAACGCAGCCCTAAAACGACTGCAATCCGAGTACTTGCGAGCGTGCTCGGCTTGCACGGCCCGCCGCGGTCGGCTACCCGGAGCAGGTGCCGACCCGCGTCTCCAGCCGCACCGCCGCCGTCGAACCGTTCCTCGCGATGGAGGTCGCCGAGCGGGCATTCCAGATGCAACGCGACGGAGTCGACGTGATCCACCTGGAGATCGGCGAGCCGGACTTCCGCCCACCGCCCGCGGCGATCGATGCAGCGGCGGAGGCGCTGGCGGCGGGGGTGACGCGCTACACCGACAGCCGTGGCGACGCCGAGCTGCGCGCGGCCATTGCGGAGGTGCACAGCCGGCGCGCTGGCACCGCGATCACCCCGGAGCAGGTGATCGTCACGACGGGCAGCTCTTCCGCCATGCTGCTGGTCTTCTCGCTGCTGATCGATCCGGGCGACGAGGTGATCGTCGGAACGCCTCACTATCCGTGCTATCCGAACTTCATCCGCTACTGCGGCGGCGAGCCGGTGCTGGTGCCGACGGATCCGCAGCGAGGCTACCAGCTCGACATCGACGCCGTGCGCGCGGCACGCACCGAACGCACGCGCGCCGTCGTGGTGAACTCGCCGGCGAATCCGACGGGCGCCATCCAGGGCCCCGATACACTGCGCGCACTCGCCGATCTAGGGCTCCCGCTCGTCTCCGATGAGATCTACGACGGCATCGTGTACGGCGACGCGCCGGTGACGTCCGCCGCCCGAGTGAGCGAACAAGCCTTCGTCATCGACGGCTTCTCGAAGCGCTATGCCATGACCGGCTTCCGCCTGGGCTACGCGATCGTCCCGCCGGACGCCATGCGGCCGCTCCAGGTGCTCCAACAGAATCTCTTCATCTGCGCCAACAGCTTCGTGCAGCGCGCCGGAATCGCGGCGCTTCGCCGCGGTGCGGAACAGGTCGAGGACATGCGCTCCGCCTACCGCGCGCGTCGCGATCTGCTGCTCGCCGGCCTGCGCCAGCTCGGCTTCCGGGTCCCCGTCGAGCCCCAGGGGGCGTTCTACGTCTTCGCGGACGCCCGCGGGTTCGGCGGCGACTCGCGCGTGCTCGCTTTCGAGATCCTCGAGCGCGCCCACGTGGGCGTGACTCCGGGCGTCGATTTCGGCGCAGCGGGGGAGGGCTGGCTGCGCTTCTGCTACGCAGTCTCGAAGCCGTCGATCGAGGAGGCGCTCGAACGCCTGGAGCGGGTGCTGCCGGAGCTGGCGTGAAGATTCTAGGAGCCGAGTGGGTCGCCGCCGCGGCGGGCAGCGCGCAGTTTCCAGGGGGTGACACGCCGGAGGTGGCGTTCCTCGGGCGTTCGAACGTCGGCAAGTCGAGCCTCTTGAATCGACTTGCACAGCGCCGGAAGCTCGCCCGCACCAGCGGGACGCCCGGCAAGACCCGGCTCGTGCACTGGTACCGGATCACCCGTCCCCAGGGAGAGATCCTGTTCGTCGATCTGCCGGGCTATGGCTACGCCCGGGTATCCCGCGCACAGCGCGGGCGTTGGCGGGGCCTGGTCGAGTCGTATCTCGAGGGTCGCGGGGCCCTGCGCTGTGCGGTGCTGCTCCAGGATCTCCGCCGCGACTTCAGCGAGGACGAGGACCTGCTGATCAGCTGGCTGCGTGAGCGCGAGATTCCCGTGGTGCTCGCCCTGACCAAGGTGGACAAGCTCAAGCAGATGCGGCGAGGGCAGCGCATCGCAGAGCTGCGGCGGGACACGGACCTGCGCGACGACTGCATCGTCGCCACCTCCGCGGAGAAGTCCCTCGGCATCGACCTGCTGTGGAGCGCCATCGACGCGCGCCTGTGACGCCGCCGCGTCAGCGGAACAGGTCGTTCTCGGGGGTGCGGAGGATGTCGCGGATGGCGCCGTCGCCCGCCACGGGCATGCCCTCGATCCACACCGCGGGCAGGCCCGCGTCCTTGCGCATCAGCAGCCCCGCCGCCGCCGCCAGCTGATCGACCGTCGCCGGAGTCGTCACGACCAGCTCCCGTCCGGAGCGATCGCGGCCTCCCCGCTGGTCGTCGACGGGGGCGATTCCGGACGACCCCAGCGCGACGTCCACCAGACCCTCGCGCCAGGGACGGCCGAAGGTGTCGCTCACCACCACCGCGAGGTCGCGCGCGCCGCCCGCGCACAGTCTGGCGCGCAGCCGCTCGGCGGAAGCGTCCGGGTCGAGCGGCAGCAGGACCGCCGTCTCCGGCCCCGGGGCGTTC
>JBHHVG010000222.1:0-5711 GCA_046754165.1 Myxococcota bacterium | reverse complement strand
GATGTCTGCCTTGCTCGAGCGAGCGCGCAGCTCGTTGGCGGCGCGCGCGATCTCGTCGGCGTCTTCCTTCTCGATCGCCCGGGTCAGCTGGTCGACGCCGTCCCACACCCAGCGCATGTCGTCGAGGTACTCCGCCATCTGGAAGAGATTGGCGTGGATGAAGCCCATGGGATTGTTGATCTCGTGAGCGACGCCCGCCGCGAGCTGGCCGATCGACGCCATCTTCTCGGTCTGGAGCACCTGGCTCTGGAGCTGCTTCATCTCCGACAAGTCCTGGAAGATCGCGACCGCCCCGATCTTCTGGCCGGCCGAGTCGAAGAACGGCGAACATGAGATGCCCACGGGAACCGGCGTGCCGTCGGTTCGCGTGATGATCCGCTCGGCTCCCTTGAAGCTCTCGTCCTCGCCGAGGGTCCTCTTCAGCAGCGACTCTTCGCCCGGGCCGCCGCCGAACCAGGCCGAGGCATCACGGCCGATCAGCGACTCCGCGTCCTCGCCCAGGATCTTGCCCGCCGGCGGGTTGCAGAACGTCACGCAGCCATCGAGCCCGACGACCAGCAAGGCGCTGTTCATGTTCTGGATGATGTTCTCTGTGTAGCGCTCGAGGTCGCGGATGCGGCGCTCGGCGGAAACCTGCTCGCGGGCGGCGCGCGCGCGTTGGAGCTGCTCGAGGGCCACCACGGCGAGGGCTTCGTGGTCGTCCGGGCTGAGGGTCACGCAATCGGCGGCGCCGTGCCGAAAGGCGTCGAGGACGAGCTCGTCGGTGGCTTCGCGGTTGACCGCGATGACCGGGGGGCCCTCGTCCCGCAGTGCCGTCAGGATGCGGTGGCAGTCCGGCCCCAGGGCCTGATCGACGACCACGAGGTCGACCGCGCCGTCGGCGCACAGCCCGAGGCAGGTGCCGGCGTCGGACGCGACCTCGATGCGGGCCTCGGGACCGAGGCGCGACAACACACGGATCGCGTCGTCCCCGTGCTCCGCCGCGACGCGCGGCGACTGCGCCACGATGATCTTCACCGCGGATTTCCCGTGCAGCACGCGAAGCACACCCCCACCTCGGTCAGCGCGCGCGCCGACCGGGCAAGCCTCTCGAATCCGATGGGGGGAGCATCGAAGTTACCCGATCGATCACGCGCTTCCACCCCTGCCCCCCCTGGCGGTCAGATCGTGCTTGGCCAGCTTTCGGTAGAAGGTGCTCCTCCCGATTCCGAGACACCTGGCAGCCGCGGCGGCGTCCCCGCCGCACTCGGCCAGCGCCCGCTCGAGCGCGCAGCGCTCGTAGGCCTCCAACGAGATCGGAGTGTCTGCGAGGGACGGGGAGCTGTCGAATGGCGCCCGCCTCGGGAGGCGGGGCAGATCCGAGACGCGCAGCCTCGGGCCCGGTGCCAGCGCCATGGCCGATTCGACGACATTCTCGAGCTCGCGCACATTGCCCGGCCACTCGGACTCCATCAGCAGCTCGAGCGCGGCGTCCTCGATGCCCTCGATCCGGGAGCTCTCGCTCCGGTGCTTCTGGAGGAAGTGATGCACCAGCAGCGGGATGTCTGAGCGGCGGTCTCCCAGGTTGGGGATCTCCACGCGCACGACGTTGAGGCGGTAGTAGAGATCGGCGCGGAAGGTGCCCTCCGACACCATCTTGGCCAGGTCGCGGTGGGTCGCCGAGACGACGCGGATGTCCACCGGCACGTGGAACGACGCGCCCACAGGACGTACTTCCTTGTTCTGGAGGGCGCGCAGCAGCTTCGCTTGCACGTGCAGGGGGATCTCGCCGATCTCGTCCAGGAAGAGCGTGCCGCGATCGGCGTTCCGGAACAGGCCCGACGTTCCGACAGCGCCTGTGAAGGCGCCTTTCTCGTGGCCGAACAGCTCGCTCTCGATGATCGTCTCGGGCAGCGCGCCGCAGTCGACCGGGACGAACTCCGCTTCTGCCCGGGGGCTCGACGCGTGGATTGCGCGCGCAACCAGCTCCTTGCCCGTGCCGCTCGCACCCTGGATGAGGACATGGCTCTCGTTGCGGCGCAGGCTGTGAATCGTGCTGGCCAGCACCCGCATTCCCCGCGAGTTGCCCACCAGCGCCGGCGCGGCGGTTCGTCCCCGAAGCTCGAGCTCCAGCTCGCGGTTGCGCTGGACGAGCTGCTGGCGCTCAAGGGCCTTGCCGACCGTGTTTCGGATGCGGTGGACGTCGCCGAAGGGCTTCGCCAGGTAGTCGAAGGCGCCGCGGCGGATGCATCCGACGGCGCTCTCGATGCTGGCGTGGCCGGTCATCATGATGACCTCCACGTCGGGGCGTTCGCGCTTCAGGCGTTCGAGCAGCTCGAGCCCATTGGTGCGGCCGAGCAGCACGTCGAGCAGCACGACGCCGAGCGCCGGGTCCGCCAGGGCCGACTCCGCCGCTTCCGCCGATTCCGCCTGCACGGTGCGATAGCCGGCACCCGCCAGGATCCGGCCGAGGGAGCGCAGCAGCAGGGGCTCGTCGTCCACCAGCAGCACGAACGGACCAGCATCGGCGGCGCCGCGCGGCGGGCGCGGACCTGCCGTCAGATCAGGCGAAGCCATGCGGCACCTATCGGTCCCGGATTCGGGACGCTTGAATGCCCGGTCCCTCCTTCCTAAACTGGCGCAACCCCCCTCCGCACTCCCGGAGGACTTCTTCTGCGCGAAACGCACGTTCTCGTCGTCGACGACGAGGAACTCTACCGACGCGCCCTCGAGCGGATCCTGAAACGGGTGGGCCACACGGTGACGACCGCCCGCGACGCGTCCGAAGCGCTCGGCGTCGTCTCGCGACAGCGCGTCGACCTGGTGCTGGCCGACATCCAGATGCCCGGCATCAACGGTCTCGAGCTGGTGCGCCAGATCCACGAGATCTCGCCGAATCTGCCCTGCATCGTCATCACCGGCTACGGCACCCCGCAGAACTCCGTGGAGGCGCTGCGCGCCGGAGCCTTCTGGTACCTCGAGAAGCCCTTCGACCAGGGACACCTCGACGTCGTCCTCACCCTGGTCGATCAGGCCATCGAGCTCGGCCGCCTGCGAACGGAGAATCTCCTGCTCCAGAAGCAGCTGGTGTCGCGCTTCGGCTTCGACAACATCGTGGGCAACAGCACGGGGCTGCGCGAGGCACTCGAAATGGTGCGCAAGGTCGCTGACACCGACAGCACCGTCCTCATCACCGGCGAGAGCGGCACGGGCAAGGAGCTCATTGCCCGGGCCATCCACTACAACAGCAGCCGGGCCGACCGCATGATCGTGACCGTCAATTGCGGCGCCATTCCCGAGGAGCTGCTCGAGTCCGAGCTCTTCGGCCACGTCAAGGGCGCTTTCACCAACGCCACCGCCAACCGTGACGGTCGCTTCCTGATCGCCCACGACGGCACCATCTTCCTCGACGAGATCGGCGACATGAGCCCCAACCTCCAGGTCAAGCTGCTGCGGGTGCTCCAGAACAAGACCTTCGAGCCCGTGGGCTCGTCGAAGTCGATCACCGTCGACGTCCGGATCGTCGCGGCCACCAACCAGAACCTCGAGGTGGCGATCCGCGAGAAGCGCTTCCGCGAGGACCTCTTCTTCCGGCTGAACGTGATCCCGATCGAGGTGCCGCCCCTGCGCAAGCGGCCAGAAGACATCCCGCTGCTGGCGCAGCACTTCCTCGAGGCCGCGGTCCGCAAGCGGCAGGCGAAGATGGGGGGCTTCTCGCTCGAGGCCCTCGAGCTGCTCACCCACTACGACTGGCCGGGCAACGTCCGCGAGCTCGAGAATCTCATCGAGCGACTGACCGTCACCCACTCCGGCAATGGCGAGATCGGCGTCGCGGATCTGCCCGAGTCGTTCCGGAAGACTCCCACGGTCACCCTCCCCATTCCGCAGCTCCCATCCGCGGGACTGTCCTTCAAGGATGTGGTCGACGACTTCGAGGCGGACCTCATCCTCCAGGCCCTCGAGCGCACCCAGTGGAACAAGAACCGGGCGGCCCAGCTGCTCGGCCTCAACCGCACCACCTTGCTCGAAAAGATCAAGAAGAAGGGCCTCGAGCACACCGAGCACTGATGCCCCGCGCCCTCCCGCTTTCCGGAACAGAGCAGCAAGGCCAGTCGGGTCACTGACGGTTTCGTAACCCGAGCGTCAGCAATCTGTCGGTTCTCCGACGCTTCCGCACATGCATGAGCCCTCCCGCCACCCGCGGCTGCGGCCGCGCCCCGCAGATTCTTGCGTTTTCCCTTCCCCGGGACGAAGTCGAAACCCCCTGATTCCACGGGGCTTCACGGCGGCCCGCGCGCGTGAACTGCGCATCCGCGGCGCACCGTTCGTCACACGGCGGCCGGATTTCCTGCGGGTTGGCATGGGGCGTGCTTCTTCCCGCAGCGCAGACGCAGGGGCGGTCCGGATCGCGTCCAATCCGTTCACGAATCCAGTCGCCCAGAACGGGAGTGACATCAAAGCATGGAAGCGTTGCTTCGCGAGGCCAAGCAGAAGAGTGCCGATCTTTCGCCGTCCCTCAAGGAACAGATCGTGCTCGAGCACACACCGCTCATCCGCTACATCGTCAATCGCATCGCCGTGCGGCTCCCCTCCCACATCGATCTCGACGATCTGCACAACACTGGCGTCATCGGACTGATGGATGCCATCGAGAAGTACGACCCGGACAAGAATTGCAAGTTCAAGACCTACGCGGAGTTTCGAATCAAGGGCGCCATCCTCGATCAGCTGCGCTCCCTCGACTGGGTGCCGCGCAGCATCCGCCAGAAGAGCCGCCGCCTCGAACGCGCCTACGGTGAGGTAGAACAGCGGCTCGGCCGCATGGCCAGCGAAGACGAGGTCGCCGATTCCCTCGGCCTCCAGATCGAGAAGTTCCACGAGCTCCTCAACCAGGTGCGGGGCGTCTCGCTCATCAACCTCGAAGAGATCCGCGGCACGAACTCCGACGGGGACCGCACCGGAACCTTCGCCGACATCGTCGAGGACGTGAACTCCGAGAACCCCTTCGCCTCCCTCAAGCTGACCGAGATGAAGACGGTCATCGCCGACACCATCGGCAGCCTGCCCGAAAAGGAGCGGCTGGTGGTCTCGCTCTACTACTACGAAGACCTCAACATGAAGGAGATCGGCGGAATCCTGGGCATCACCGAGTCCCGGGTCTGCCAGATCCACACCAAGACGGTGCTGCGCCTGCGGTCCAAGCTCAAGGGCATGTTCGACCGCAACTGATCCAGACGCTACAGCGTCGGGGTCTCGCGTCTTCCCGAACGCGCGCGGCGGGCGCCGGGCCTGTTCCCGTCCGTCTCGGCCGAGGCCCTAGTCTGTCTTCTCGCAACGCACCAGCAGCACGGTGATGTTGTCCTCGCCGCCGCGGTCGTTGGCGAGCTGGATCAGCCGCTCGCAAGCCGTGTCGAGATCGGCGTGGCGGTTCACCTCGACGGCGATCTCGTCGTCCTGCACGTGGCCGGTCAGGCCATCGGAGCACAGAACGAAGACGTCTCCCGGCGCCGACGTCAGCTCCGCGAGGTCCGGCTCCACGCTCGGCCGCACCCCCAGGGCGCGCATCAGCACGTGGCGGTGCGGGTGGCCCCGGGCGGCAGCCGGGGTGATTTCCCTTCGCCGCACCAGCTCGGCGACCAGCGAGTGGTCGTCCGTGAGCTGCCGGATTCGGCCGCTGCGCACCAGATAGGCGCGGCTGTCGCCCACGTGGGCCAGGGCCACGCGGTTGTCGC
>JBHHVG010000221.1:0-5722 GCA_046754165.1 Myxococcota bacterium | reverse complement strand
GCCAAGGCGGCGGGACGCGCCGGAAACGCCGACTACCTCGTGAGCCTCTCCCGCTTCGAGATCGACGGCTACCGGGATCACAGCCGCAGCGAGAACATCCTGCTCAACACGAAGTTCGGCCTCACCATCGACGAGACCTCGGACCTCGATCTGGTGGTGAACGTCGTGCACTCACCGGTGGCCGACGATCCGGGCGGGCTGCGGCTGGCGGAGGTTCGCAGCGACCGCCGCCAGGCGGCCCCGAACAATCGGCTCTTCGACGCCGGCGAATCCGTCGACCAGCAGCAGTTCGGGTTCGTCTACCACAAGGAGATCGGCGAGCACCACCAGATCGAGATCAACAACTTCTACAGCTGGCGCCAATTCGACAACCGGCTCCCGTTCCGCAACGGCGGCAGCGTCGACCTCGACCGCTTCTTCACCGGCGGCGGCCTCCGCTACCTCTACGCCGACACGGTATTCGGCCGCGACAACCGGCTGCTGCTGGGCGTCGAGGTCGACGCCCAGCGCGACGTGCGCAAGCGCTTCGACAACGACGAGGGCGTCCACGGCGCCCTCGTATTCGACCAGGACGAGCGCGTCACGGGGGTCGGCGTCTACGCCCAGAACGAGTACCGGCTGACAAGGGAGCTCGAGCTCACCCTCGGCCTGCGCTACGACCGCATCGAGTTCGACGTGGACGACGGCTTTCCGGCCGACGGCAACGACGGGGGCCGCGTGGACTTCGAGCACGTGAGCCCGCGCGCGGGCCTGCTGTATGCGCCGCATCCGCGGGTCCACCTATTCGCGAACGTCTCGACCTCCTTCGAGACCCCGACGACGACCGAGCTGGCGAACCCAGACGGCAGCGGCGGCTTCGACCCCGACCTCGACCCCCAGACCTCCGTCGGGTATGAGATCGGCATGAAGGGGGGCGTCCCGGGCCGCTTGTGGTACGAGCTCGTGGGCTTCTACATCGACGTGGACGACGAGCTGGTCCCGTTCGAGATTCCGGGCCAGCCCGGCCGCAGCTTCTTCGAGAACGCCGGCAGCTCGCGGCGCGGCGGGCTCGAGCTCTTCGCCACGGTCCAGCCCCTCGACGGGCTGACCGCCTCGCTGTCCTACACCTTCTCCCACTTCGAGTTCCGGCGCTTCCGGACGGCGGCCGGCTCCTTCGACGGCAACGACCTCCCGGGCGTCCCGCGCAACCAGGTCTGGGCCGAGCTGGCCTACGAGCACCCGTGCGGCCTGTACGGCAGCTGGGACGTCAGCTACGCGGACCACTTCTACGCGGACAACGCCAACTCCGTGCGGAGCGACGCGTACGTGGTCTCGAACCTGCGGGCGGGCTACCTGGGGCACTTCGGGCCCTGGGAGATCGGCCCGTTCCTCGGCCTCGACAACCTCTTCGGCGAGGAGTACGCGGACAACGTCCGCCTCAACGCCGGCTTCGGGCGCAGCTTCGAGCCCGCCCCGAAGTTCAACCTGTACGGGGGGTTCTCCCTCGGCTTCCGCTTCGGCGGGCCATCGCCCGCGCCGCCCGCGGCGAGGGCCACGAGATCTGGCCCTCGCCGCGCGCGTCTCTGATAGAATCGGCGTCTCACCACTTGGTACACGTGGGGTCTCCAAGTGTCTGGCTCGGTCCGGCTGACTGCGGTGTGGCTCGCTGTCGCGTCTGCGATGGTGTGGACGTCCGGCTGCGCCCACCCCGACTTCGGCGGCGCGAGGGGCGATCCCGGCGACGCGCTGCGCGCCGAGTACACGGGAGAACCGGGCATCAACTGGCCCTATCCGCCCGAGGAGATCGAGGAGCTCTTCGCCGACGACGACTTCGAGATCGTGTCGGCGAAGTACGCGGGCGGCGGCGTCACAGGCGCCCAAAAGGCCGAGATCCGTTTTCCCGGCCGCGACGGCGCCACCCTGACCGTCAAGTGGAAGCGCATGCCGAGCCCGCGGCTCGACGGCATGAACAACTCGCCCCGCAAGGAGATGGCGGTCTACGAGATCCAGAAGTGGTTCCTCGAGCCCGAGGACTACGTGGTACCGACCGTGGGCGCCCGCTGCATCCCGATCAAGATCGCGCGGAAGTTCCGGCCCGAGGCGGCACCGACGCTGCCGCGCAGTCGATGCGTGCTCGGGGTCGCCGCGGTCTGGCTCGACGGCGTCACGGTACCCGACGCGGTGCTCGACAATGAACGCTTCGCATCCGACACGAACTACGCCTACCACCTCGCGAACTTCAACCTGCTCACCTATCTGGTCCGCCACCGCGACGGCCGCGCCGGGAACATCCTGGTGTCGAAGAACGACGAGAACCGGCGGGTCTTCGCCGTCGACAACGGCATCGCCTTCGGGGGCCTCGTCTACAACTACTTCGTGCCGAACTGGGACCGCATCCGCGTCCCCGCCCTCCGCCGCGACTCGATCGAGCGCCTGCGCGAGATCGACCGGGCCCGCATGGACGAGCTCGGCGTCCTGGCCAGCTTCGAGAGGGTCTCGTCCGGCATGCTGCGCCTGGCTCCCGGAGCGAAGAACCTCGACCACACGAAGGCCGTTCGCATCCACGGCGCCCAGGTCCAGCTCGGGCTCACCCGAAGCGAGATCGACGGGATCGAGCGCCGCGTGAAGCATCTGCTGCGCGCCGTCGACGCCGGCGAGATCCCCGTCTTCTGATCCTCCGCGCGCCGGACGAGCTCCGTCAGGGTTTCGCGGGTCGGTAGACCCGCCGAATCCGGCCGTCGTCCAGAATCTGGTAACGGTGGCTCGCGTTCGGATCGAAGCGCCCCTCCATCCCGAAGAGCGCCACGAAGTCCGAGTGCCGTCGCACGTGGGCCGCGGGCTTGCCGGTGATGCGCTCCGGGACCAGCCCGTAGACGAAGGTGGCCTCGCCGGGCGGCTGACGCCGGACGGCCTCGAGATCGCGGCGAAAGTTGTCGAGGAAGATCTTCGCCTCGCGGTGGATGCGGTAGCGGTCCAGCTCCAGCAGCTCTCCGAATCCCCGAAAGGACGCCGCGAAGAGCGCGCACAGCAGCAGGGCCGCGACGACCGCGGCGGCCCGGCGCCCGAGACCTCTGGCGCCGATCCGGGATACGATCGGACCATCCGGCAGGTCGTGCAGCGCGAGCGCGGAAAAGAGCACGACGAGATGCATCAGCTCGAAGTAGTAGCGGTAACTCCACACCGTGGTGAGACCGAAGTTGGCGGTGCGGTGGGAGATTCCGATCACGCCCAGGTTGAGGGCGACGACGGCGAAGCCGGTGGACCAGACGACCGCGTTCCAGGGGCGAAAGGCGATGGTGATCGCTGCCAGCGCCAACCAGCCGGCGGCGACTGCGACCACCGCGGCGGGCGACCCGCCCGGCGCCACCACGCCGAATACGCCCTGGGCGAGCAGCGCCGAGCTCATCACTTCGAACTCGAGCAGGAAGCCCGGGTCCAGGTGCAGCGCGCCGAAGCGGCTGTCGACGAGCAGGCGGCCCGCCAGCAGGTACGCCGCCCCGAGCACGAGCAGCCCTGCGACGGCCAGCAGGTTGCGCTTCAGTTCACCGCGCGGCGTGCGCGGGAGCAGGCAGATCTCGAGACCCAGCAGCGCCACCGGGATCAGCGGCGCCTTCGAGTAGAAGCCCAGGGCACCGACGAAGCAGGCGGCTGCGAAGAGCAGGCTCCGCCAGCTTCCGTCCGTTCGAAACCCGACGTAGTGGTAGAGCGTCCAGATGGCGAGGGCGATGTACGGCAATCGGTGCAGCCCGGACGTCCACCACAGGAAGAGCACGCCCAGGTAGACGTTGGACGCGTAGAAGCAGAGCAGCACCGGGTTGACCGGGGAGTCGCGCAGGCGCTGAAGGGTGGCGTACAGGCCCACCAGCGCGAGCGCGTGGGCGACGAACAGCACGGCCAGCGCCACGCCGAAATCGAAGGGCGCGAGCGTATACACGGCCTCGTTCACGAGGCGGTGCAGCGGAACGAAGTGGAGGTCGATGGGGGTGAGCGCCGCCCGCCAGAAGGGCTCGGCATGCGCGAGGAAGAAGCCCGCGAAGTCGTCGAGTGCGAAGTGGCTGTTCCGGAAGGCGACAGCCGCGGTGGCGATCGCGAAGAGCGCGGCGGCGGCGAACGCGAACGCGTCGAAGGCGCGCCGAACCGACCCCCTGGTCGCGGTCAAATCAGCTCCTCAGGAGGGGATCAATATCGGGTAACTTACTGGATACGAACGAACTTCCCAATCCATGGCTCAGCGGAACGCGGCGCGCAACCGCCGCCACCTCGAACGCCTATCCTCTCTTCGGATAATTTCCCTTCCGCGGCGGATGCGGCGGTTTCCCCAAGGCGCCCTCCGGCCTCGGGAGAGAGACGCGTCGATGGCAGCAGAGAGCCGCTCGCGGCAAGAGAGGGCTTCCTACCCGAAGAAGGCGACCG
This sequence comes from Myxococcota bacterium, assembly GCA_046754165.1. Taxonomy (GTDB): domain Bacteria; phylum Myxococcota_A; class UBA9160; order UBA9160; family SMWR01; genus JAFDEI01. Next base: position 1,330 of record JBHHVG010000221.1, on the reverse strand, counting down.
AACTCGGCGGCAGGCGCTTCCACATCCCGCTGATCGTCATCATCCTTCTCTATCTGATCATCAGCTTTCTTACCTTCAACCAGATCGCTGAGGACGCGTTCATCTACTTCCGCCTCGCGGCCAATATCGCCGGCGGACACGGCTACGTGTTCAACCTCGGCGGTGAGCACATCGAGTCCGGGAGCGGGCTGCTGTGGCAGCTCTTGCTGGCCGCTGCATGGTTCTTCCCGCTCCACATGATCGTCAAGGCGAAGCTTCTGGGCATCGCCCTTGGTTGCCTGGCACTCTGGCTGACCTACCGGATCACTCGCAGGCTCGTCTCGGATTCGGTGCTTCAATGGATTCCGGCGCTGTTGCTGGCCTTCAGCATCCCATTCTTCTGCTGGAGCCAGCGCGGGCTCGAGACGTCCTTCTATCTGTCCGCACTGCTGCTGCTCTGTGATGTCTGCTGTGACGAGCGTACCCGGCGCCATTGGTACCTGCCGGCCATGCTGCTGAGCTGCTCGCGACCGGAAGGCTTCTTGATGCTCGTGGCTCTGCTTCCTTTCTTCGTCCTCTACCGAAAGGAGCTGACCGGTGCCTGGCGCGGTGCCGCGATTCTCTTCGGCCTGCTCGCGATGTTGACCCTGTTTCGCCTCTGGTACTTCCACGACATCTTCCCGCATCCCTTCTATCTGAAGGCAAACACGTCGTTCGGGGCAGGAGTGCTCCGAATCAAGGGCTACGTGACCGACAACGGACTGCTCTTTCTCGTCGTTCCCGCCGCCCTCGCCTACCTGCATCCGCGCTCGTGGTCGCGGCAGAAGGCTGTCGTCGTGTCGTTCCTCGTGGTCACGGCGGGCTGGGCGAGCATCGCAGCGGAAGGCATGGCCCCGTACTTCCGACATATGACCGCCATGCTTCCGTTTCTATTCCTCACCGCCGTCGCCGGCCTCGAAGCGCTCGCCCGTGGACGCGCGCGGCTGTGGTCTGTTCGCGCGGCCTGCATCGCCTTCGCGCTCGCAATGCTGATGTTCTCCCAGAGCAGCTACACCCGTCAGCGTCCGAACCCGAGCGTCTTCGCCCACGCCGCGCGAATCGCCCTGCAAGACCCCGTCGCGTACGCGGATCGAGTCCGGCAGATCTTGACCAACCCCGACGAGTTCTTCGCTGATCTCCCTGCTCGACCCGTGCCGCAGATCGAGAATTCACAGCTCCTGCGGGACCCGATCAATACGAACTACCAGGCGACCTCCGGGCGGTTCATTCGGATGAACTACCCGACGGGAATCACGATCGTCTATGACCAGATGGGCCAGACTCCCTGGTATGCCGGGGGAGACAAGCGATT
>JBHHVG010000220.1:0-5722 GCA_046754165.1 Myxococcota bacterium | reverse complement strand
AGTGAGAGATAAGCCATAATTAGAAGGGTCAGTGAATGTAGTTATTCCCATGCTACCGAATAGGAAGCCCCCGAAGCAGCACAGACGCCACAGGTCCTCGAAGAACGCATCGTCCATATCGAGCAGCGGGCGGAAGCGGTTGTTGCCGGCGTTGTAGACCGCCACGACGGGCGGGGAGCCCGCGTCCACCGCCGCGTCGAAGAGGGCGGCGACGTCGGCTGGAGACGTCGCGTCCGCGACCACCGGCGTCGCGCAGCCGCCGGACGCTTCGATGTCGGAAGCGACGGCACCGATCCGCTCCGCGGTCCGGCCGGCCACGAACACGTGCAGGCCCTCGCTGGCGAAACGGCGGCACAACGCAGCGCCGAGGCCCGCCCGGGCGCCGACACCGATGACGATCGCAGCTCCCGCCATGGGGGCGAGTATAGGGCGGGTGGGCGGGTCGGTGCGCCTCTAGCGGAAGGTCCCGCCCCGCAGCTCGCAGTCGGAGCGGCGGGTGAAGCGGGTCTTCTCGCCGATCCTGCAGGCACCCACCGCATCGCTGGGATCGTCGCTGACGGTGCGCGGCGCGGCCTTGGCGCGCTGCCGGGCGTAGTATTCGGAGAGGCGCTGCCTGGCCGACTTCTTGACGTCCTTCCCGCCCGAGTCGCCGCTCTGGAAGTCCTCCGGGGTGCTGGGATTGTGCATCTCCATCAGCTCGCGACCCTTCTCGATCTCGTCCATGGCGAAGCAGCCGCCACACAGAAGAGACGCCACGATCAGGAACACCAGCCGCTTCATCCCCCGTTCATCGGCCGGACGCGGCCCCCGTTTGAGCCCGCGCCGGCGGCCCCACGCCTAGCCATCCGCCGCCCCGGCCGGCGCGCCCCCTCTGGAGCCTTCCCGGCGATTCAGTACGTTGTGCGCCTCTTGGTGGCGCATTCGAATCCGTGACGGGAGCACGTACCGTGGACATCGCAGCACTCGACCGCGAGCGCTATATCAGCCTCGCCACCTTCCGCCGCAACGGCCGCGCCGTCGAAACGCCGGTCTGGTTCGCGCTTCGGGACGGCAAGGTCTACGTCTTCAGCGAGGCGAACGCGGGAAAGATGAAGCGGCTGCGCAACGACACCCGCGTGCGGGTCGCCCCGTGCAGCGTACGCGGCGTGACACGTGGAGATTGGTCCGAGGGATCCGGCCGCCGTGTCGAAGACCCAGAAGCAGAGGGGCGCGCATACAGCGCGCTGCTCGCGAAGTACGGCTGGCAGATGCGCCTCGCAAACCTCCTCTCTCGGCTGTCTGGGCGAATCCACGGGCGAGCCGTGATCGAGATCGAGATCGAGCCAGGCGATCCCGCGACCTGAACGCCTGCCTGCCTCAGACGTCGAGGCCCACCGCGCGCATCAGCTCGAGGGCGTTGCTCTTCTCCACCACTCCGCGGCGCAAGCGGTAGTCGAACGCGATTGCACCGTCTTCCAGATGATCGACGAAGTGCACGTTCGCCGAGCGCGGCGCCAATACGTCCGCCACGCCTGTCAGCGAGAGGTCGTGGGTCGTCACGAGCCCCACGGCATCGCGCTCCACGAGGCCGCGCACCACGGCCTCGGCGCCGATGCCCCGGTCATGGGAGTTGGTGCCCTGCAGGATCTCGTCGATCAGGAACAGCACCGGGAGTTCGCCGCCACACATCTCCATGATCAGCCGCAGGCGCCGGATCTCGGCGTAGAAGTGGGAGCTTCCGTCGAGCAGGGAGTCGAGCACACGGATCGACGCCGCGATCGCCATCGGCGAGAGCTCGAGGCTCCGCGCCGCCACCGGCGCTCCGGTCAGGGCGAGCGCCGCGTTCACGCCGACCGACCGGAGCAAGGTGCTCTTGCCAGACATGTTCGATCCGCTCACGACGAGCAGCCGCAGCTCGCCGTCGAGACGAACGTCGTTCGTCACGCAGCGATCTCCCGGCAGAAGAGGATGCCCCATGCCCTCCGCCGCGAAGCAGGCGGCACCGACGCGCAGCGTGGGGTAGTGATGCTCCGGGTGCTCGAATGCGAAACTCGCGAAGCTCGATAGCGCTTCGGCTTCCCCCACCGCGTCGATCCAACGCCCGAGCGCTGGGCCACAGGCGGCGCGCCAGGCCTCGATCTCGAACGCGAGCTGGGTCGTGAAGAGCACGAGTGCACCAAAGGGGGCGAAGAGTTGGTTGCGCCGCGCGTCGAGGAGTTCGAGGGTGCGACGGAGCCGCGCGATGCACTGGGACGACGAACGCCCGTGAACGCGCAGCGCGCGCTGCAGCTCCGCCAGATGCGGAGACTGGAACGGCTCGGACTCCAGACGCGACAAGATCTCCGAGAACAGCGCCAGATCCCGACCCGGCTCCTCCGCCGCCGCGATGCTCCGCTGCACCCTGGTCCGGACGAACGCGGCGAACCCGAACTGGAGCAGCAGGACGAGCTCCAGTGGCAACGGGCCGATCCCCGTCGTCCCCCACGCGACGAGCGCCACGAGGGTCAGCGAAGCGAGCACCGCAGCCGTGACGCGAAGTCCCCCCAGCGAACCCCGAGACGCGGAAGCGCCCCACTCTCGCAGGGCCTCCGGATGCATGCCGGCCGCCACGTCTTCCCCGAGCAGCGCCAGATCCTCCCGCAGGTCGATGCGGGGCGAGAGTTCGGCCACCGCCTCCTGCCGGCTTCGGATCACGTCGATGGAGGCCGGCACCCGCAGCCAATTCGCGAGCGTCTGCTCTCCCGCACGGGTGCGCGCCGTGCAGAGAAACTCGAACAGCGACCCGTGCCCGAAGAGATCCAGGTCGTCCGCGTACGGGTGTGCCGCGTCGCGGAAGCGCTCGCCGCCCTGCCCCCTTCCCATCCAGCTCCCGTCCAACCGCGCGAGTCCATTCTCGTAGAACGCGACGGCGCGCTGGCTGCGGCCGCAGGCGCGGAGGGCGCGGTCGTGGGCAATCACGAGGAACGCGAACGCGGCGATCACGAGCCCGAGCCAACCGCCGTCGATCAGCTCCTGGCCGAAGGCCAGCCACGCCACCGCGACACCGGTGGCGAAGACGAGCAGGCGCAAATTCGACAGCCGAGCCGCTCTTCGGCCGAGCTCCGCGGCGGAGGTACGCCGTGCGTCGAGACGCGCGGTGTACTCCACCCGCGGTGCGCCGGATCCGTTGAACTCGTCTCCCATGGGCGGCGATGGTACGGGGCACGCGCCGGCGCCGCACATCGTTGGGCCGCCGCGAGCAGCGCCGCGAAATAGTCGTTGGCGAGGAGGCGCGTCTTCCTGGACAATGACCGTCCGACTCATTCTCCCGCACCGCGCCCCGAAGAGATCGCCTTGCCGAACTCCATCGTCTCCGAGGAATTGAAGCTCTTGGAGAACGTTTCTGCAGTACTGCGCGAGACGACAGGGCCGCCCACGCCGAGCGAGGAGCCGATCGTCCGCGAGCTCGAGCGCATTCGCGAGCAGCTGCTCTCCGGCAGCGAGCGCAAGGATGTCGGCGCCCTGACCCAGCAGTGGCACCGGCAATCCGCGTTGCTCCGGCAGCTGCGTCTATCCCGCGAAGCGCCGACCGTCGACCCATACACGCCGTACTTCGCGCACCTGCGGCTCCGCGAGAGCGACCGCGAGCGCGATCTGTGTCTCGGCCGCGCAACCTGCGTCGAGCGCGGCGTCCGCATCGTCGATTGGAGAAACGCGCCGATCTCGCGGATCTTCTACCGCTATCGGCAAGGCGACGACTACGACGAGGAGTTCGCCGGGCGAGCCCGGAGCGGTGAGGTCGTCGCCCGGAGAACCGTCCACATTCGAGATGGAGTGCTCGAACGGATCGAGGCGCCGGAGGGAACCTTCCAATCGAATCCGGGAGCGACCGACGGTTGGGAACGCATCGATCGCGAACTGCCGAGGCTGTCCGGCGGTGAGGCCTCGGCACTTCGGGCGTACTCGGGCGGAGACGGAGATAGCCGGCGCCTCGGCACCCACCTCACCGGAGAGCGCCGCCGCGTCAGCAAGCACCTGCCCGAGATCACGAGCCTCATCGATCCCACGCAGTTCGAGCTCATCACGAAGCCCGCATCCGGATTCCTCGCGATCCGCGGCACCGCGGGATCGGGCAAGACGACGGTGGCGCTTCATCGCATCGCCTATCTCGCCTTCGACGACCCGGAGATCGACTCGCGAGATACCGTCTTCCTGGTCTTCTCGTCCGCGCTTCGGAATTACGTCAGCCACGTCCTGCCCGCTCTGGGGATCGAAAACGTGCGAATCCTCACCTATCCCGAGTGGGCATCGGAGCTGCGGCGCAATCACTTCCCGAAGCTGCCTCGCACGGTGCGCAACGACACACCCGCGTTGGTCCAGCGCCTCAAGCTGCACGCAGCGGTAGCCATCGCGCTGGCCCACCAGGTCGAACGGGTGGACGCGCCGCCCACTCCGGAACAAGCCATCGATGACTGGATGAGTGTGCTCACCCAGGAGGGGCTCCTCGCCGAGGCCTTCGAACAAGAGGCGTGGGATGCTGCATCGCGCGATGAGCTGGCGCGCTTTGTCGAAGCGAACCGGCGCTCCCTGGAGAGTGTGCAGGCTCACCTCGCCGGCGATCGCGATGTCCACGCCGAGCTCGACCCGGAGGACGACGCGCTGCTCCTTCGCGCCTGGCAGCTGCGTGTCGGCCCCCTGCGCGCCGTCGGACGGCGCCCGATCCGCTACCGCCACGTGGCGGTCGACGAAGTCCAGGACCTGTCTACCCTCGAGGTGCAGGTGTTGCTCGGATGCCTCGACCGCAACCGCAGCATCACGCTGGCAGGAGACACACAGCAGCACATCACCGACAACAGTGGATTCACGTCGTGGGCGGAGTTCCTGGCTCGCCTCGGTCTCCCGGGCAGCGAGATCGAGACCCTGCGTATCGCCTATCGATCGTCCCACGAGATCATCGCGTTCTCCCTCTCGCTGCTCGGCGACTTGCGCGAGGACGACGAGGTGCCGACGACGACCCGCTCCGGCCCCCCGGTCGAGCTCTTCCGCTTCACCGACCGCGGAGCCTGTGTCGCGTTCCTGTCCGACGCCCTCGCCGAGCTCTCGCGCGAGGAGCCCATGGCCTCGGTGGCGATCCTCACGCCTTCCCCGCAGGCCAGCGATCTCTACTACGCGGGCCTGGCGAACGCCGATCTGCCTGGGATCCGGCGGGTCGCCAACCAGGAATTCACCTTCGCTCCGGGCATCGAGGTCACGGAGATCGAGCAGGTCAAGGGGCTGGAGTTCGACTATGTCGTACTCGTGGACGTCACCCACGAGAACTTCCCCGATGATCCACCGTCCCGACGCCTGCTGCACGTCGCAGCGACCCGCGCCGTGCATCAGCTCTGGCTCACCTGCGTCGGGACACCGTCGAGCCTGCTGGTCGACTTGCGCTCCGAGTGATTCGCGGATCGGCTGCCGGCACTCTCAACGCCGTTCAGCGCACCGCACGACGGCGTTGCCGATCGAGAGAATCCGCAGATCACCGAATGGCGTTCCGACGCCGCTGTTCAACACCAGCGCCACACCGAGCTGGCGATCCGGGTCGGCCCACGCGCCAGACCCGCCGAAGCCGGCGTGGCCGAAGCCGTTCGGGAGCCGGCGCGCCGAGACCGGGGCCCGGTGGTAGCCGAGGCGCCACTGCAGCGGAAATGGTACGACCACGTCGCGTCGCCGGCTCTGGATCGTGCTCGCCTGCCGCACGGTCCGATCGGACAGCAACCGC
>JBHHVG010000219.1:0-5746 GCA_046754165.1 Myxococcota bacterium | reverse complement strand
TGGGCGGGATCCCCGGTCTCCGCCGAGGAGGACACCGTCAAACCGTTCATCGTGAAGGTCCACGCCGACTGGTGCGGCACCTGCACACAGCTGGAGCCCACGTTCGAGGCGCTCGACGCCAAGTATCGCGACAGCGCACGGCTCGTCGTGTTCGACGTCACCGACCGGCAGTCGCTCGAGAAGAGCCGTGCCGAAGCGGATCGGCTGGGGCTGCGGGCGTTCTTCGAAGCCAACAAGTTCAAGACCGGCATCATTGCAGTGATCGACGGCCGCACGCGCGAGACCGTCGCGATCTTCGGGGGCGAAACCGACGCCCGCGCCTACGACGCGGCCATCGCTTCCGCGCTGGGAGACGCGTGAGCGAGATCGTCCAGGGCGCTGCCGTCGCCACCGCGTGGAAGAACCCACCGCTTTGGCGGCACCCCTGGTTCCGGTGGCCGCTGCTCGCAACCGCGACCGCGGCGCTGGCCGCCCCGCTGTGGTGGGCGCCGGTGTCCGCCGCCCTCTACGACCTGGAGTTCGCCATCGCGGCATGGCTCCCCCGGGAGGCGATCGCAGACACCGCATGGTTCCTGCTTCCCGTGGTCGGATTCGCTTGCGGACTGCTCGCGAGCGTCTCGCCCTGCATCCTTCCGCTGGTGCCGCTCAACGTCGCGGCCATCGGCGCGGCGGACGCCAGTGGCTGGCGCGCCGTCGATCTGTCCGCTCGCTTCGTCCTGGGCGCGGCGATCGCCCGGGCCGCGCTGGGACTGGCCGGCGACGTCGCCGGCTTCCTGCTGATCGAGCAGCGCGGCCCCGTCTTGGTGCTGGCCGGAGTGGCGATGCTGTACTTCGGATTCGCCGCGCTCGAGCTGGCACCGGTTCCCTTTGCGGGCAGAACCGCAGGCGCCGGGCGCAAGCTCGGCCCCGTCGGGGCGGGCGCGGCGTTTTCGCTGGTCACCTCCCCCTGTGCCAGCCCCTTCGTCGCTGCGGTGCTCGCCGCGTCTTCGGCCCAGGGGATCCCGGGGCTCGGCGCGGCATCGATGGCCGGGTTCGCCCTCGGCTACACCGCGCTGGTCTTCGTGGCCGGCGTCTTCGGCGGTGGCCTCGTGCGTCGCCTCCGCGCGGGGTCCCACCAGGCGCCGCGCGCAGCCGCTGCGGCGCTGCTGATCGTCGCGGGCCTGGGCTTCGCCGCGGCGGGAATCGCCTGGTTTTCGTAGCGCGGAGCGTCCCGAGAGCTTGCGGCATCGAATCTTCCCACGCTTCACGCGAGCTCTGGTGGGACCACGAGAATCTTCGCATACAGCACGCAGAACACGAGCCAAGCCGCGGCCCAGAGGAACCCGCCAGCGAGAAGACTCGTGGAATAGAAGGCCGGAACGCCGATCGCACCCACGACGCGTACGAGTGCTCCGACGAGCACCAGCACGAACATGACGCGAGTTCCCATCGAGGCTTCGATCGCGCGGCCGCTGTGTCCGAGGGCGACGCGCGGCATCATGCCCAGGATCAACGTCCCCATCGCTCCCGCCGTGAAGGCGTGGATCGCACCGGCCCCGAAGAAATGGCCCCAGAAGCTCGATGCCCCGTAGGCCGCGAAGCCCAGCGCCAGCCACGCGTGTCCCAAGTGAAGGATCCAGAGCATCGGATCGCCGAGCACCCGCCGGAGCTGCCAGCCGCTCTGACGTGCGAGCAGGAGGGGTCCCGCCAGCAAGGAGATCCATGCGGCGAGTCGGTCTCCCGGATCGAGGAGATCGAGCGCCAGCACGGCTGTCGCGGAGCCCACTGCTGCGCCTGCGACGATCCGATTCGTCACGACCGGAGCATCGATACCCCTACGCCGCAGTGCGTTGCGGGTAAAGAGCGGAACCACCCGCCCGGAGATGACAAGCATCAGCATGACGACGAGATAGACAGCGCCGTAGGTTCCCGCACGGAGCATCAGCGGCTTCGATTGCAGCAGGCCGATATGGATCGCGCCGTTGGCGAAAGCGAGCCCGACGAGAACGCCGACGACCGGGTAGTTGTGCCATTTCCCCGAGCGGAGGATCGGCCGTGCCAGGGCGTGGGCTAGGACGGGAAGAAACGGGACGTCGACGAAGGCGACGAAGAGCGGATCGAGGTGATCCGAAAGCACCAGCGCCGCGCGCCCGAGCAGCCAGAGCGCCACGAGTCCGGCAAGCCGCGCTCCCGTGATACGCCGCGTGTCGGTCCAATTCGGAACAGCGGTGAGCAGGAAACCCGCGATCGCGGCAACCGCGGTGCCGTAGATCATCTCGTGCGCGTGAAGCGTCGACGGTGGCCAGCCCTGCGTGGGCGCGCCGTCACCCGAGAGAAGAGTGAGCCACCGCAACATCCACGCAAAGGCGTTGACGGCACAAAACAGGAAGAAGGGCCGGTAGCCGACGCTCAGAAGCGATCGGAGCACGCAGTCAGCTCTTTCGTATGAGCAGATAGAGGTCCGTCCGGCTCACGAGACCCAGCAAGCGCTGGTCCTCCACGACGGGCCACGAATGCGCGCGGTGCCGGTCCATGACCTCGAGCGCCATCGCCAGCGGGGATTCGGGCTCGAGGGGGTCTCCGACGACTCTCGTCAAGTCCTCAGCGATCACGAGATCTCGAAGCACGGGATCGTACAGGGTGTTCTTGACCTCCTCGTACGAGATCACTCCCTTGAAGCGATTCTGTGCGTCGATGACCGGGAGCAGGTCGGCGCCGGTCTCTCCGAGCGCCTTGAGAACACGTTCGAACGGGAGGGTCTCGAGGACGGTACGGGGCCGCCTCCGCATGGCGTGGCGGACAGTGGGGCCCCCTTTTCGAAGTGCCGAGTCCGAGGGAAGCATCCCGAGGTTTCGGCGAAGCTCCAGGAGCACCCAGCGCAGCGCCTCGGTGCCTCGGGCCTCGACATGTGGGAGCAGGTTCGCGAGCTTCACCTCGCCCGCAGCGACCGCCGTCTGCCGCACGAGCCACGGCCCTGTGAGTTCGAAGACCACCACGGAGGCGACCACTACGTGGCGCAGTTCGGCGGTGGCGCTTGGAGCGGCGTGCTCGAGGGTCGCAACCAGGCCCAGAGCAATCCCCGCTTGACACATCAGGCCAGCACCAAAGAACGGGGGAATCCCCTCTCTCCAGCCGGTGAGATGCAGACCGAGGCGCGCCCCGAAGAACTTCCCCGCGACTCGCGCCGACACGAAGAGCACGCCGAGTGCACCGCCTTGGATCACGGCCTCGAGGTGCAAGTCTCGACCCGCCGCGATGAAGAAGAGGACGTAGAGGGGGTAGACCGTGTTCTCGACGTAGCGAAAGAGCGCGCCCGAGTGGGGTGAGCCGTTTGCGAGGGCGACGCCCGAGGCAAAGCAAGCCAGCATCCCCAACCCTGTCGAGCCCGGCTCGATCCAGTGGACGAACCCCAGGGCCGCCAAGACGACGAGCAACCCGAGTAGAACCAGTTCGCGACGTCCCGTGATCGACTCGAGCCAGACAGCGGCACCGATGCCGATGCAGCTCCCCGCGACCAGAGCGAGCAGCGCGAACGCGGTCGCCTGTCCGGGATGCCCTACCCCGAAGGCCACGGCGAGCAGAAGAGGGAACAGGAGCAGCGCCACGAGGTTGTTGTTCCCGACGCACAGGATGAGGCTGCGAGAGGCCGGGCCCTCGGCCTCGATCTCACGCAGCGTCACCAGCGTGGCGCTCGGTGCGCTCGAGATCGCCAGCACCGGTGCGATGACAGCCAGACGCCAATCTCCGGTCCCGGCACCGACCGCCAGCCCTACGAGCAGGCCGGTCAACCCGATCTCGGCTGCGGAGAGCCCCAGGATCCGGGGGCCGACCTCACGAAATGTCTGGATTCGAAACTCCGCGCCAACCCCGAAGAGGATGAAGCCGATCGCGAGCTGCTTCAATGCCCCCAACGGAACCAGCGTGTGCGGTCCGAGAAGAAGCTCGGAGGCAAGCCCTCCTTCGTCGAAGAAGCGCTGCCCGACATGGGGGCCGAGAACCAGGCCGACCAGGAGGTAGACGGTCACGCGCGGCACGCCGATGCGAGAGGCCAGGCGCCCCAGCCCGAGGCAGAGCAGCAGCGCGAGTGCGAGAGAGACCAGGGTTCGAAAGAAATCGTCCAATCGGGCCCCTCTCGCGAGCGAGGAACAACGCGGCCTCTGTCTGCACGACCAGAGAATCCCCGCTGTGCCGGGGAAAGCGTCGAGGAGCAAGGCTACCACGGAGTATCCAGGATGCGCGGGATCCGGGCGGAATCACGTCGCCGCTCTGGTCCGGAAACCAGGCACCGAAACGCAGCTGCGAGATTCCGTTGAGAACAATCGCCACGCGGACTGGGGACGACGGCTACATCCAGCCCAGCGGCAGCAGCTCCGCCGCGTCCGCGAGCTTGCGCTGTACGAGCACGAGGTCCCAGTCGTGGAAGGTCAACAGGAGGGCGCCCGGGGATGCGTGCCGCGCGAAGACGTCGTCCACGAGGGCCTCTTCGCCCGGCCAGGGGTAGGCAAACACCACGTTGCAGTCCTCGGGCGCCAGCTCCAGCTCGTCCCAGGCGCGGCAGTCGAACGCGAGTCGCGTGCGTTCCGTCGCGACCGCGAGGTCCTCGTCGCCGGGCAAAAGATACGTTCCCTCGGCGAAGACCGTGGGGAGGTCGAGAGCCTTCGCCATCGAACGGGCGGAGTCGACGAGCTCGCCCTGGATCTCGATGCCGAAGGGGGAGAATCCGTTGAGGGCGGCCACGCCGCACACTCCGCCCAGGCCGCTGCCCCACTCGCAGAACAGCGGACCCTGTGCGAGGCCCTCCGCCTGGATGCGGGCCAGCACGCGGTTCACGGCCAGTAGCTCGCTGCCCACGTAGCCACCGCGGTCGACACCCGGCAGTGCCAGCACCCGTTCACGCACCGCTTCCACGAGGCGTGCGAGGGCATCACCGGATGATTGCGGATCATCGAGGGGCACAGAGTCGCCTTGCTGGGTCCTCACCGTGGGAACGAGAGGGAGAGACGCGCTGCGGACTCTCCGCTTGCGAGCATGCTGTGGCGCGCCGCGTTCGCGGCGTCGAACCCCACCGAGAAGAAAAGCGGCGACCCATCGGGCCGCCGCTTCGGTGCCGCTTCGGGAGCGCTCTACTGTCCCTGAACGCTCGTAGCCTCGGGGCCCTTCCGCCCCTGACCGGCTTCGTAGTTCACCGACTGGCCTTCGCTGAGGGACTTGAAGCCCTCGCCGAGAATGTTGGAGTGATGGACGAACAGATCCTCGGAGCCATCCTCAGGTGTGATGAATCCGTAGCCCTTCTCGTCGCTGAACCACTTGACTGTACCTCGTGCCACTATTTTCTCCTCCCCACCCCACGGATCGTCATCTGAAAATGCCCTTCGGTGGGTGGGGGATTGTCGCATCGTGGGATCATTGGGCTCCACCGTGGAGACCGGATCCTCGACACTCCGGGGATTCCTCCCCGAACGCTGAACGGCGCGTCGCCGTGGGCCGGGAGTCGTGCTCTCCGACTCGAAGGCAAGGAGAGTAGCGGCAGACCTGCGGGCCCGCACATATCGGGTGACCCGGGCGCGATTCGAACGCGCGTCCGGTCGCAGAACGACCGGCTGAAGCCGGTCGCTCTGCTCCACTCGCGGCCTCCTGTTCGTCGGCCGCTCCCCCCCAGCTTCGGTTCCGAAGCTGGGCCTCTCGGCGCGGGCGCGGCGCTGCGAACCAGCGAAATGGTGACCCGGGCGCGATTCGAACGCGCGACCCCCAGCTTCGGAGGCTGGTG
>JBHHVG010000218.1:0-5760 GCA_046754165.1 Myxococcota bacterium | reverse complement strand
AAAGGCGTCATCACGGCGAAATAGCGCAGCTGCTGATGGGAGGTCGCGAGGCAGACGGCACAGAAGTAGATCGCCGCGACCAGATGGAACCCCCTCCAGCTCCAGCTCGCGAGCTCGGCGCGCAGCAGGCGCGCATTCATCGGCGAGAACCAGGCGAGAATCAGCGGGAAGGTCAGCACCAGGTAACCGAACACCTGAAGACGCGACCGCTTTACCACGGTACTCAGAAACTCGTTCGCGGCGGCCAGGGCCGGGGCGGTCGACATGAACGACCCGGGCAGCAGCGAGCCGTAGGTCGCGAGGATGCGGACGTAGTGCGGGAGTCCGAGCAACGCGATCAGCGCAGAGACGATCGCGAAGCACCGCCAACTCCGCGGGTCGCGCGCCGCCTCGCTCGGCGGCCGGCCCGCGGCCGATGCGGCGGCACGGGCTCGCGCCAGCGAGAAGACCTGCGCCAGAAGTACCAGAGGAAGCGCCGTCAGCCCCTTGTACCGCACGTTGAGCGCCAACGCGAAGAGCAGCCCGGCAGCGACGGACTTCGCCGTGGACTGCTCGTCCAGCGCCTCCAGGTACACCGTGAACGCCGCGAACACGAAGATCGCCAGCAGACCGTCGTGGTGCAGCCGGGTCGTCGAGAACAGCAGGATCGGACAGAACAGCAACCCCGTGAGCAACATCAATCGGCCGGCGTCGGAGAGCGCGAGCCGCCGCGCCGCGCGCTCGGCGTACACCAGCAGGAGACCCATGGCGAACAGCTGGAACAGCAGCCCCGCGGCGACCGCGTTTCCGAAGTACGCGCCTACCTTCAGGACCAGCGGGTACAGCGGGGGGTGGTGGAACAGCGGCTGCCGGTAGATCGAGTTGGGAAAACGGCTGACCCGGGGGTGATCGCGGGTCGTGTAGTGGGAAATATCCCAGCCCATCTCTTGGGACAGGGCCAGGTAGCTGGCCTCGTCGCCCTCGACGTGGGGAACGACGAACGTCCGGACGTGCAGCAGCGCAGTCAACAGAAAGAAGAACGCCACCAACGCGAGCGACGGCGCGGCGCGGCCGCCGACTGCCCCGTCGCTCATCGGTCGCCCCCCGCTGCGTCTCCGCCGTTCGACAGCTCATAGAGCCGAAAACGCGTCGGAGCGCTGCTCTCGAAGAGCAGCCGGTAGCCGGGAATGGAGCCGTAGACCGCAGCGTCGCGGTGGAGCAGGCGGAAGGCGGCGCTGTTGCGCGGTGGACCCGGGATGTCCTGGGGAAGCCCGGCCTCGTAACGCGTGCCCCACAGGAACGGCGAGTCGACGATCAGATAGCGCGCGTCGAACTCACCCCGAAGCAATTCCTTGAACTGCGCGGGCGTCGTTGCGTAGAGCCCGCGGGTGAAGCGCTCGATGCGGTCGCGGCTGCGGGTGGTCTCGTACTTCGGCTGAAGCACGATCGCGTGGGACGTGTGGGCGAGAACGGCCGCGGAAGTGACGAAGTCCGCGGCGACGGCGCCCTCCTCCGGGAGCTCCCGTTCGATGAAGTGCAGGGTCTCCGCGAGCTGCTCGACGTGGCGGGGCGTGTACCAGAGCTTGACGGACGTGTTGTCGAGAACGGTGCAGAAGAGCAGGAGCTGGACGAGCACGAGCGCCGCCACCCACGCGACGCGGCGACGTGCCTCGAAGGACGACCACAGCAGCAGCACAACCACCACCGGGGCCAGGATGCTCGCGAGCACCATCAATCGGCGCACCAGCAGTGTCAGCAGCAGCGCCGCCGTCGCGAAGGCGACCAGCGTCATCCAGAACCCGTCGCCGCGGCCGCGTCGCCAGCCTCCCAGGGATCCGAAGGCGGCGACCGGCACCAGGAAGCCCAGCGCCCCGAGCGTGGTGGTGAGGAGGATCGGCGAGCCCGTCCGGAAGGGACCCTGCCAGAGCAGCCGGGCTCCGTACGAGATCTCCTGGGGATCCGCCGGCAGCTCTCCCAGGTGGCTGAGCTTGAACCACATCATCTCCACCACGTGGGAGTAGTCGCCAGAGCCTTGCACGAGCCAGGCGCGGCCGACGACGACGGCCGCCGCCGCCGCCGCGGCGGTTGCGCCGCGGACGAGCGCGGTCGCTTCGCTCCGCCGCGCGAGGAGGGGCAGCGCGCTCATGACGGCCAGCATCGCGACCGGCGCAGAGAGCAGGAAGAGCTTGCTCCGCAGCACGGGGACGGCCACTGCCCCGGCCGCCAGCACGCCGAGGAAGAGCCAGCCCTTGCGGTCCCCGGCGACGTTCTCTCCCGTGCGCAGGAACCACGCGAAGAGACACGCGACCTCGACGGCGAACACGAAGCTCATGGCGTGCCAGGTGGCCAGCGCTCCCACCGCGGCGACCGCCGACAGCACCAGCGCTCGGGTGCTTCCCCGACGACGAGCGCGGGCGAGCAGGAAGAGGTGCAGCGCGAAGAACGGGAGGCTCATGTCCTCGCGAACGAGGATCGTGCCAACCGTCCGGTAGCTGGCCGTGGCGGTGACATGGAGAAGCCCGGCGAGCAGGGCCGGGCCCGGGCCACCCGAAAGCTCCCGCGCGAGCCCCACCACTCCCAGGACCGCCAGGCTCGCGAACAGACTCATCACGATCACGGCGACGACGTGGAGGGGCCGGTCCCGGCCGGCGAGCAGGTAGCTCCAGGCAACGAGAAACTCCTGTCCGACCGTGAACATGGCCGGGATGTCGGTGGTCTCCGGGTGCTCGATGCGCGGGTCCGAGCGAAAATCGTCGGGTGGCCAGCCCCCGTTCTCGACCAGCCTCTCGGTGACGTAGTAGATGAGGGCGGGATCGGTGCGAAGCACGCCGACAGGGTCCGGCTGCACCATGATCGGCACCGAGAACGCGATGGCGAGACGGATGGCGGCAGCCGAGCCGACCAGCGCGAGCAGCAGCCACGGAAAGAGCCGGGAGAGGAGATCGGGGGCCCGCCCGGCGCGGCCGGGTTCGTGTTCTCCGGATCGTTCCGGGTCGGCGCGCACGTCCCCACTATAGCCGTGGCGCCGGCGGGGGAATCTTCGATGGAACGACCGGCGGGGGCCCGGCTGTGTCGGCTTTCGTGTGTGAGATTCCGGCGAAGAGCCCGATCGTCCGGCGCTGTTGACAAAGAGATCATAAATATGACATGATCGTCATCAGCATGAGCGCACGGTCGGCAGGCGCGGCAGCGCGCGAGCCGCCCCAGTTCCAGGACGTCGGGCGGGAGCAGAAGCGGCGGTTCATCCTCAAGGCTGCGGCGGCCGCCTTCGGAGAGAAGGGCTTCCACGCCGTCACGGTCAAGGACATCGCCGGGCGCGCGGGAATCGCCCACGGCACCTTCTATCTGTACTTCAAGGACAAGAAGGACGTCTATCGCGAGCTCTCGCGCGAGCTCCGTTCGCAGATCATGGACGTGATCCTGCCGGACGGCACGTCGGCGCTGCCGGC
Organism: Myxococcota bacterium; assembly: GCA_046754165.1. Taxonomy (GTDB): domain Bacteria; phylum Myxococcota_A; class UBA9160; order UBA9160; family SMWR01; genus JAFDEI01. The sequence continues at coordinate 2,332 of JBHHVG010000218.1, read as the reverse complement.
CGATGGAGCCGACCTCGCAGCCGTCGTCCAACAGCGCCTCGTCGGTCTGGGCGAGCTGTTCGAACGCGAGGCGAGCTTCGCCCGCGTCGTCGTCTACCGGACTCCGGGAACCGATCCCGAGTTCGAGAGAGAGCGGCGCCGGTTCGTGCGCGACGTGACCGACGCCATCGCCGCCGTCCTGCGCGCCGGAGCCCTGCACGGGGTCATCCGCCGGCACGATCCGCGCGTCGCCGCCATGTGCCTGGTGGGATCCATGGAGATGGTGATCGAGAGCTGGCTCCAGACCCTCGACGAAGAAGCCGGCCCGTCACTTCACGAGATGATGGAAGAGGCCGCCCACTTCTTCGTGCCCGCGCTGGTCGCGTCGACGGCCGGTGCGCCCCCAGACATGGAGTAGCCCATCGCACAGCCGACACATCCCCTCCACGCAAGCGAGGACGAGAACATGAACAAGCGGATCCTGCTCTCCACGATTCCCGGCCCCAGGGACCTCGTCGACGGCGTCGATCTCTACGACATCATGGCGGCCAGGCTGGCCCGCGGCCAGGGGGTCTTCACACCGACCGCCCATGCCCACTGCTGGGCCTTGTACCTGATCGCAGAGAACCTGCGGGCCGAGGTGACCGTGCTCGAGAACCCGACCTGGGAGGATTTCGAGAACGAAGTCCGCAAGGGCTACGACTACTTCGGCACCCAGCTCATGGCGACCTACTTTCCACAGACGGTCCGCATGCTCGAGATCGTGCGCAGCCGCTCGCCCGAGACGGTGACGCTGGCCGGCGGCTACGGCGGGCTCTACCTCAGCGATCCCCCCGAAGGGGAGTACGCAGACCTCGCCCGCCGCATCGAGGAGCTCACCGACCACATCTGCCGGGAGGAAGGCGTTCGCTGGTTCCGGCGGCTGATCGGAGACCAGCCGGCGGAGAGACCGATCCGCCAGCGCTTCACACCGGCCGGGGGCAGCGCCATCAAGGGCCTCGAGCAGCTCGCGCGCGCCCGCCAACCGATGGTCCTCGCCGGTCTCGGCTGCCCCAACGGCTGCGAGTTCTGTGCCACGTCGGCCTTCTTCAACCGCAGGAAGATCCGCGTCACCTCCGCCGAGTCGCTGTACTGCGAGATGCGCGAGCACGTGCTGCGTTCCGGAAATCTCTCCGACGGCATGTTCACCATCTTCGATGAAGACCTGTTCACCGACGCCGAGTTCGTCCGCGAGCTCGGCGGGCTGATTCGCAGCGACAGCGAGCTCGTGCCCCACGGAGGCATCCGCTACTTCGCCTTCGGCAGTCTGCGCTCGCTCTCCCAGTTCACGACGGAAGAGCTGGCGGCCAATGGGCTGGCGACGGTCTGGATCGGCGTCGAGTCGACCTTCGACGACGTGATGACCTCGGAGCACGCCATCCGCAAGCGATCCTGCGACGACGTCCACGGCTTCATCCGCGACTTGCAGGACCACGGCATCGGCGTGACAGCCTCCACGATCCTGGGCTGGGACTTCCACACACCCGAGAACATCGTGGCGGACATCGACGCCTTCGTCGCCCTCGAGCCGATCTTCTACCAGGTCACGCCGCTGATCCCGTGCCCGGGCACCCGGCTCTACCGGCGATTGCAGGAAGACGGCCGCTTCCTGCCCGGACAGGACTGGAGCTTCCTCCAGTACCAGGACGACGAGGTCATGCAGCGCAAGAACTTCGCGCAGGGCGAGCTGAGGCGTTACTACGATCTGGCGCTCGCGAAGCTCTACGAGACGAACGGCCCGTCGCAGATCCGGCTGATCAAGCTGGCCCTCAACGGCCACCGCAAGTTCAAGAATTCGAGCGATCCGTACCTGCGCGCCCGGGCCCGATCTCACAGGCAAGGCGCCGAGACGCTGCGCGTCTACCTGCGCGCCTGCGAAGAGCTCGCCCCCAACGAAGGAGTCGCGCAGAAGGCCCGGGACGTCGAGGCCCAATGCAAGATCGAGCTGGGCGAGATGAGCGCCGAGCAGCAGCAGGCGGCGCTGCACCTGCGCGATCTGCTGCGCGAGCGCCAGGCCCGGCTCGATCGCGGAGAATCCGAACCCGTCACCTATGCTCCGGCGCGCTGGACGACCTACCGGGGTGACGGCGCGGCGCCGGAAGTCGTTCGCGCGGCGCACGACTGCACGGGCGCTCCGATCGACCTCGCTCCTCCCGCGGCGTCGCTCGCAGGCGCACCCTGAGCGTCGTGCAACGCGGCGCCGACAAGCTCCAGGCGTTGCGGCGCGAGCTCATGGGGCTCTTCGTCGAGCGGGACGAGTTCGTCGACGGCGCGCTGGCGGCGCTGCTGGCGCGGCAGCACGTGCTCCTCATCG
>JBHHVG010000217.1:0-5777 GCA_046754165.1 Myxococcota bacterium | reverse complement strand
CACGCCGCGGTTCAGAACCCCGGCGCGTCGCGCCCGGCGCGGATCGGGCCCAGGCGACACCCCGCGGCGTCCCGCTCCAAACGCAGGTCACCGGGAAGCTCGATGGCCGTGCCCTTGCGCCCAGCCACCAGGAACGCGCCCATCCGCTCGAGGTGGGTACGGCTGGTGAGCCGTCCCGCGCCGCAGCGCCGCAGGCACCCGCGTGCGAGCCGGCGCTGCAGGGCCTCCGGGAGCGCGCCCCAGTCCTTGCCATCGATTCGTAGCCATTTCCCCTCGATCGAGCAGCGCCGTTGGGATTCTCGCTCGACCAGGAGGTCGATCCATTCCGAATCCCTGCGCTGCGCTTCGGCAAGATCGGCCACAACCCTGAGCAGTTGCGGGTTGAACGCATCGCGCAGCGCCGGCAGCCAGCGCAGGCGCAGGCGATTGCGGGTGTAGTCGTCGCGTTCGTTGCTGGCGTCCTCCCGCCACGAGAGGTTCCGCTCCCGAGCGAAGGCGGCGATCGCATCGCGCGGCACCCGCAGCAGCGGGCGCACGACCACGCCGTCCGGAGAGCGCTCGGGGATCCCGCCGAGCCCATCCGGGCCGGTTCCGCGCAGCAGACGCATCAGCACCGTCTCTGCCTGGTCGTCGGCGTTGTGTGCGGTGGCGATTCGCGCCGCCCCCACGCGCGCCGCCATCTCCCGCAGCGAGCGGTAGCGCAGCGTTCGCGCCGCCTCTTGCAGTGTGGGGCGGTCGCGGCTGGAGACGCCCTCCCGCAGCGCCTGTGGGTCCACCCGCGCGACCTCCAGCGGGACACCGCGGTCGGCCGCGAGCGCCCGGACGGCGGCCTCGTCACTGTCCGATTCCGCCCCGCGCAGCCCGTGATTCACGTGGCCGACGGCGATCTCGAGGTCGCAGCGGTCCGCCAGGTCGGCGAGCGCGTGGGCCAGCACCGTCGAGTCGACCCCGGCCGAGACGGCGACGAGCACCCGCCGGCCGGACATTCCCAGCGCCTGCACAGAGCGTTCGACGTCGCGGAACAGCACGTCCAGATCTTATACCCTGGAGACGGAGGTGAACCATGCCTGAGCCGACCCTCAGCCTCGACGACATTCTCGCCCTCGACCGCGATCACGTCATCCATCCGATCTCGGAGCTTCGCAAGGACACACGCCGCAACACCAAGATCGTCACGGGCGGCCAGGGCGTGGATCTCAGCCTCGCCGATGGCCGCGTGGTGATCGACGGCTTCTCGGGACTGTTCAACATCAACGTCGGCCATGGCCGCAGCGAGATCGCCGAGGCCGTCGCCGAGCAGATGAAGCAGATCGCCTACTACCCGTCCTTCTGGGACTTCGGCAACGAACCCGCTGCGCGGCTCGCGCGTCGGGTCGTCGACCTGTTGCCCGAGGACCGACGCCTGCGGCACGTGCTGTTCCACAACAGCGGCAGCGAGGCCAACGAAGCGAACTTCAAGATCGCGAAGCTGTACCACGCGGTGCGCGGCAAGCCCGGAAAGACGAAGATCGTGTCGCGCCGCTGGAGCTACCACGGAGCCACGCGCAGCGCAGGGAGCGCCACCGGCATCGCCGTCTACCACGCGATGCTCGAACAGGACCCGAGCCACCTGCACGTGTCGCCGCCATATTGCTATCGCTGCGAGTTCGGCAAGACCCACCCGGGCTGCGGCCTGCCGTGCGCCGGCGACATCGAGGCCGTGATAGAGCGCGAGGGGGCCGACACCGTTGCCGCGCTGATCCTCGAGCCCGTGATGGGAACGGGCGGAATCCTCGTCCCGCCGTCCGACTACTTCGCCGAGGTGTCGAACATCTGCCGCCGGCACGATGTGCTGTTGATCCTCGACGAGGTCATCACCGGCTTCGGCCGGACGGGGAAGTGGTTCGGCATGGAGCACTGGGACATCCACCCAGACCTCGTCTCCTTCGCCAAGGGCATCTCGTCGGGCTACCTGCCGCTGTCAGCGTCTGCGATCTCCGACCCGATCTACGAGACCCTCCGCCGGGACATGCCGCCCGGATTGCCCTTCATGTTCGGGCTGACGTACAACAACCACCCGGCCTGCTGCGCAGCCGGATTGGCGAACCTCGACATCGTCGAATCCGAGGGCCTCGTCGACAACGCACGGACGGTGGGTGCCTACCTGCTCCAGCAGCTCCACAAGCGATTCGACGATTCGCCGATCGCCGGAGAGATCCGCGGGATCGGGATGCTCGCCGCCATCGAGGTCGTACGCGACCGCGAGTCGAAGCAGCCCTTCCCGAACATCGGTGATTCGAACTGGATCGCCAACCGCTGCTTCGAGCGCGGGTTGATCGCCCGCGCCCTCTTCCAGTGTGTCGGGCTGGCGCCCCCCTTGTGCGCCAGCACCGCCGATGTCGACCGGATGATCGACATCCTGGCCGAGGTGTGGTCCGAGGCAGAGCCGCGTTTCGCCGGGGTGGCCGCTTGATCGCGCGCCCGCGATGAACGGAGCCGAGAGCCTCATCGAGACCCTCGTCGCCGGCGACCTCGAGGTGTGCTTCACGAACCCGGGAACGTCGGAGATGCACTTCGTCGCAGCGCTCGACCGCGTCCCCGGCATGCGATCGATCCTGACGCTCTTCGAAGGCGTCGCCTCCGGAGCCGCGGACGGCTACGCCCGAATGGCGGACACGCCCGCCTCCACGCTGCTCCACACAGGGCCGGGCCTCGGGAACGGACTCGCGAACTTCCACAACGCGCGGAAGGCACGCACACCCATCGTCAGCATCGTCGGGGACCACGCGACCTCGCACCGAGATTTCGACGCGCCTCTCAGCGCGGGCGTGGCGGCGTTCGCGGAGCCCGTCTCGGGCTGGGTCCGCTCATCGGTGAATTCGCGCTCGGTCGCGGCGGACGGAGCCGCGGCGCTGGCGGCCGCGCGCCGACCTCCCGGGCAGATCGCCACGCTGATCCTTCCGGCGGACTGCGCCTGGGGCGACGCCGACGGGCCCGCGGCCGTTCCGGCCCCGCAGACGCGCCCGGCGCCGGACCCCACGGCGATCGATGCGGCCGCCGCGGCGCTGCGCAGCGGCGAGCCGGCCGCGCTGCTGCTGACCGGACAGTCGCTGCTGGCACCTGGCCTCGAGCTCGCGAGCCGCATCGCCGGCGCCGCCAATGCCCGTCTGATGAGCCAGACCTTCAACGCCCGCCTGCAACGGGGAGCCGGGCGCGCCCGCATCACCGCCCTGCCCTACTTCGCCGAAGCCGCCATCGCGGCACTCGACGGCGTGCGGCACCTCATCCTCGTCGGCGCACAGCCGCCGGTGTCCTTCTTCGCCTACCCGGACACGCCGAGCTGGCTCACCCCTGAAGACTGCGCCATCCATACTCTGGCCGCACCGGGTGAAGACGCGGAGTCCGCATTGAGCGACCTCGCGGATGCACTCGGCGCCGCGTCACACGCTCCGGAGCTGGAAGCTGCGGAGCGCCCGGCGCTTCCGACGGGCGCGCTCACCCCCGAGGCCGTGCACCGCGCCATCGCAGCCCTGCTCCCCGAACACGCCATCGTGTCCGACGAGGCCATCACCGGCGGGTTCGGAATGCTGCCGCTGACCCGCGGCGCCGCGCCCCATGACTGGCTCCAGCTGACGGGCGGCGCCATCGGCCAGGGCCTGCCCTTGGCGACGGGTGCGGCGGTGGCGTGCCCGGACCGCAAGGTGGTCTGCCTCGAAGGCGACGGCAGCGCCATGTACACCCTCCAGGCCCTGTGGACCCAGGCCCGAGAAGGCCTCGACGTGACGTCGATCGTATTCGCCAACCGCAGCTACGCCATCCTCGAGATCGAGCTCGCTCGGGTCGGCGCCCAGCCGGGTCCCCAGGCGCGACGCAGCTACTCCATCGCGGATCCCGAGCTCGATTTCGTCAGCCTCGCCCGGGGCCTGGGGTCTCGGCCGTGCGCGCCGAAGACGCCGAGGCATTCAACGACGCCTTCGGGCGGGCCATGCACGAGCCCGGGCCGCACCTGATCGAAGTACCGCTCTGAGGCAGCCGGTGGGTCAGCTTCGCAGCGCGCTGGCGGTGCCGAGTGCAATGCGGGTGCCGTCGTCCTTGTCGACCCAGACGTCGCAGTGCACGCGGACGCGCGCACCCTCCACCACCTCTTCACGCACCTTGCCATAGGTCGTGACGCTCTCGTCCACCCACAGCACATTGGTCAGCTTGATCGACGCTTTTCCACCCTCGATCCAGCCCAGGCCGAAGACATCCTGCATTACCTGCGAGATGAAGCAGGTCGACATCATCCCCTGCACCACGATGTTCGGAAAGCCGAGCTTCTCGGCCTGCTCGCGGTCGGTGTGGTAGTTCTTGCCCGGGCCCGAGAACATCCAACAACGGCGCGCATCGACGGTCTTCTTCACCGGGGTCAGGTCGCTGCCGGTCGCCGTCGGGAACTTGGGACGCGGGGTCTTCTTCTTCGCCGTGGACGCGTCGACCACGTAGCCGCCCTGATCGTCCGCGGACTTCGGCGGAAGAAAGGATTGGAACGTCCGACCGCGAACGAGCAGCCGACCCGTCTCGGCGTCGCACAGGTCGGTCTCGTTCACGACGTAATCGCGCCCTCGTTTCGAAAAACGGTCGATGATGGTGGAGCGGGAGCGCACCCTCGAGCCCACCGGAATGCGCCCGAAGAGCTCCCAATCCTGCTGCGCGTGCAGATTTCCGAACAGGTTCTTCAGGTACCACTCGCCGACGAACTTGTAGCACTCTGAGTGGTGCAGGAGCGGCGGCGCGATCTCGCCGTAGAGCGGATGGTGGTCGTCGAGCGCATCCGCGTGGAAAGCCACGACCTCGCGGGTGACTTCGTACTCGTTCGAGCCACAGTGGCGGCCGACGTGGGCAGGCTGTCCGAGCAGGTTCACGGCGTTCTCCCGCGCGACGAGGTTCGACACTCGTGTACCACGTTCGCACGGCCCCCGCTGGCGCGCCCGCCGAGCCTCGGGTATCCCAGCGCGCGTGAACGGTCCCTCCGCCAACGTGACCCACTGGATCGCCGATCACGCCGCCTCACGCGGCGCTTGCCCGGCGGTCGCCGACGACGAGCGCTCACTCTGCTACGCCGAGCTGTGGGATCGCGTGGCGCGCGCCGCCGCCTGGCTCGAAGCGCAGGGCGTGGGACGCGGCGACCGCGTCGCGCTGGTGCTCGGCAACCGCACGGCGTATCTCGAGCTGGTCTTCGCCACGGCCCAGCTCGGCGCCATGGCGGTTCCGATCAATGCGCTGCTGACAGCCTGGGAGATCCGCAGACTCCTCGACGACTGCACACCCTCCGTGATCTGCCACGACGCGCAACACGCCGAGGTCGCGCTCGGCGCCTGTGACGCTGCTGCATCGCCGCCCGGCGTGTGCATCGCCTACGGCCCCGCCGGATCCCCGTACGAGGCGGCCCTCGCCGCCACGCTGCCGCGGGCCGCGATCGAGGCCGTATCCCCCGACGACCCGATGTTGCTGATGTACACGTCGGGCACGACCGGCGAACCCAAGGGCGCGCTGCTGCCGCACCGAAAGACCCTCTATAACGGCCTCAACGCCGAGCGCTTCTTTGGCCTCACTCCGGACGACCGGGTGCTGGTGGTTCTCCCCCTCTTTCACTCCTTCGGGCTCGCGATCCTGTCGCTGCCCGCTCTGCGCGTGGGTGCGTCGATCACGCTGCACTCCCGCTTCGAACCTTCCGCCGTGTGGGAGACCGCCGCGCGAGAGCAGATCACGTTCTTCGGCGGCGTCGTGTCGGTCATCTACAACGTGATCATGTACCG
>JBHHVG010000216.1:0-5783 GCA_046754165.1 Myxococcota bacterium | reverse complement strand
ATGCGGTACGAGGACGTGCGCCTCTCGGATTATCTCGACGCCCGCTATGCGCCCAGCACCCTCGACGTCCTCTTGGACCCGATGGTCCGAATGACCGGAGGCTCCGCCGCGAAGCTGTCTCTGGCGAGCATGTTCAGCCTGGCTCCGACGGCGTTCGAGCGGCACTACGCCTTCGCGACGGGAAACGGTGTGTTCCCGGAACGCCTGGCGGAGCTGTGTCCGCCGATCGAGACCGGGAGATCCGTGGTGAGGATCGTGGTCGAGGAGCGCCAGGTCCGGGGCGTCGTCCTCGATGACGGGGAGCGGATCCCGGCGGACGTGGTCGTGTGCGCTACCGACGCGCGGGTTGCGGCGACCCTGCTGCGTGACCTCCGCGAGACCGTCCGTCGTCCGTTGGCGGACATCGAGTACAGCCATCGCCTCGACGTCCTGATCGGAATCGAGAGACGCTTCCTCGAGAGCTGGGCGCTGGTGATCCCGCAGAGCGCGGGCTCGATCCTCACCTATCTCATCGACGAGACCGCGAAGAGTCCGCAACGCGCGCCCGCGGGCAGGGGGCTGATCAAGGCGATGATCGCGGGTGAGCCCGCGGCGCGCTTGAAGGGCCATTCCGATGAGGAGATCGTGGAACGCGTGATCGCGGAGATCCAGAGACTGCTGCCCAACGCGCCAATACGGGTGCTGTGCTCGCGGGTCGTCCGACACCCGGAGATCATCCCGATGATGCGCCCCGGCTATCTGAAGGCGCTCGCTCGCCTGAACGAGGGAATCGCCGAGATCGCGGGGCTCGTGTTGATCGGCGACTACCAGAGCAACGGAACCATCGAGGGCTGCGTGGCTCGGGCCGAGCAGGCGACGTCGCGGATCCTCGAGGCGGGTGAGCAGAGTGCCCCATCCCGGGCGCTCTCTTTCGACGGCACTCTGTGCGAAGATCGAGCTGGGGGAGGCAGATCGCAGGAGGGCCAACCGGTGCGCCACTTCGCGGCGCTCTCGCTGATTGCGGCCATCGCGGCGTCTTCGGGCCAGGCCGCCGTCGCCAACTCCTCCGAAGTCGAACGGCTCGGCACGCTGGAGCTCCAGATCGCTGACGACTTCGACGGCGGAAGCTTCCGGTGGCTCGCAGCCCTGCGGACGCGGGACGGCCGCTACGACCTGGATTTGCCGGGCAGCATTCCGTGGACCCTTGCCGGCAAGAAGGTCCGGGTCTCCGGGCGGATCCGTGGCCGGGTGCTCTCTGCCGCCGCGATCGACGCGGAGGGTCTCGATGGCCTTTCGTCTCCCGTTCTGGCGCAGACGGCGGAATCCCTGGGCGAGCAACGAACTCTCGTCACGCTCGTGCACTTCCTCAACGACCCATCCGAGCCGTTCACCACCCTGGACGTCGACAGGGACATCCTGGATGAGACGAACCCGGATTCCACCGCATCGTACACTCGAGAGGCATCCTACGATCGGGCGTGGCTGACCGGGGACGTGCTCGGCTGGTTCGCGATGGGCTGGGACGACGCGGCGTGCAACGTCTGGACGAGCACCGGTACACAGCAGGTGCTCGATGCGGTGGACCCCTTCGTGGATTTCTCGACGGTGGATCGCTGGATCATCGTCATCCCACCGAACCTCGCTTGCGGGTTCAACGGGATCAGCACGTTGGGGAAGCTCAGCTACGACACCGCAGACGGTATCGTCCAGATGTCGCGAGCGATCATCAACAACGTGGGGCTCCATCTGAACCTCGTGGCCGCGCACGAGCTGGGGCACGGTCTCGCGTCGCTTCAGCACGCGAGCGACTACGAGTGCGGCGGTGTCGTCGTGGAAGACGGCTGCGAACCGGCTGGTCTCGGGTCCCTGACCGACCGTTACGACCTGATGGGTCACACGTTCTTTGGAGGGCACTTCAGTCCGCCGAACAAGCAGCAGCTCGGTTGGTTCTCGGGGGACATGGTCGAAGTCGTTCCGCCTGGCGGCAGCTTCTCGTTGGCGCCATACGAGACGACGGCAATCGGCACGAAGGTGCTCCGCATCCCCGTGTCGTGGGTGCTGGACGATCTGTACGGCACGACCTACTACTACGTTTCCTACCGCAAGCCCATCGGCTTCGACGACCTCTTCTCCGAGCTTGCGACCGACGGCGCAATGATCCACGTGGACGCTCGCAGGTTCGTCGGTGGATCTGACGGCCGCTCGCGATTGTTGGACGCCACCCCTCACGTGGATCCGGACGGGAGCAGCCAGGTCGCAGATTCCGAGGACGTGCTGGTGGAGATCGGCGGATCGTTCGTGGATTCCGAACACGGCGTCACGATCGACGTCCTGGGGCTTTCCGGTGGCGGTCTCGAGGTCTCCGTATCCATCTCACAGTACTGTGGCAACGCAGTCGCGGATGCCGGGACCGGCGAAGAGTGCGACGGTGGCGATCTCGGGGCCAACACATGCGCGTCGATCGGCTATACGGACGGAATCCTGTCGTGCACGCCGTCCTGCGGATTCGACACCGGCCTGTGCGGCGCGGCCCAATGCGGGCCAGGTCACACCTACGTTCCCGGCGGTCTCTGCAGCGCGACGATACTCTCGGACGCAGAGGACGTGAGCTTGTGGCGCTCCCGGCCGAGCTGGGCCGAGACGCGCGAAAGCCCGGTTGCGAGCAACACGATCACGGGAAGCTCCGCCTTCTTCCTCATCAGACGGCGGACCGATGACCGCACCTGGATCTACCGGGATTCCTTCCCGTTCGATACGTCGTCGATCCCGGACGACCGGTCGATCCTGTCGGCGCGGCTGTTGCTGAAACTGCTGGCCAGCGGAGGAATCGCCAACTCGCATCCGGACTCGGCGGATCAGCTGGTTCTCGTTCGGCCGACACTCGCGATTCCGCCAGTCGCCGGTCTCGACGACTTCGACCAGTTCGGCTCGCTCGACAGCCCCGTCGAGGGGGCGCCGCGAATCGACGTCGGCGATTCGGTCGTGGCCGGAGAGATCGCTGCGTTCGACCTCGACGCGAGTGGACTGTCGTGGATCGACCCGGTGGGGTGGACCACGCTCGGCGTTCGTGGAGGCTACGACGTCGACGATGTCACGGTCCCCGGGGAGGAGACCGAGCTGCAGCTGTTCTTTCGCACGTCGGAATCACCGGTTGCGGGGCCCCGGCTCGTCGTGAGCTACACGGCGCTTCCGGAGCCCGGTGGCCCGGTGATGCTCGTCTCGGGCATCGCGCTGCTGTCCGCACTCGGGCGCCGTCGAATGCGCCCTTGAGCGCAGAGTTGCGGCTCTATTCGTCGCGTCCGGGCGGGGTCGTCCGGGTCGGGCCGCGAGCGGCCTCCAGGATCACCAGGTTTCTCCGAAAGGCGGGAACGTAGCGGGCCGGCTCGTCGGTCGGGGACCACTCCGGAGCGTTGGACGCGAAGAGGGCCTCGAACTCCGTCTTCAACACGGAGGTCGTGTACGGATGCCAGGGCGACTCCGGTCCCAGGACGTGAACGTATCGGAACCGGCAGTTGCGGATCCGCCGCTGGCGGTCGACGCAACCGATCCGCTGCGACGGTTCGAGGCGCGCGGTCGATTCGTGGACGTTGCGCAGCGACTCGAAGGCCGCGATGTCGAATCGCCGGGAATCGAGTACCGCCCACAGCGCCAGCGAATGGACCGCCGAGACCAGCAGTAGACCGGCAGCGGCCGTGCTCCAGGCGGTCCACTCGACGCGCAGCCGGCGCAGCAGAAGCCACGCGAAGTAGCCGAAGAACACCGCCACCGCGACGTTCGTCACGTGGAAGTAGTGAAAGGCGATCAGCGAGTTGGCCTCGATGGCGCGGTACACGAAGACCAGCAGTCCCCAACCGGCGAACGCCGAGACCCAGAGAGCCCGAATCCGCAGCGCGTGCTCGCGGCGGAGCAGGGCGACCCAGCCCGCGCAAGCGAACCCGAGGAACGCCAGCTCGCACAACAGGAAGGCCCGCCTCGCCGTGGCGCCCGGAAGCAGGTACGCCAGCTTCCAGCTCTCCCGTGCCGGAGGGTTGCTGGCGATCTCCAACCACGACCTGAAGAACGTCCCCCAGTCCGTGAACTGGGAGTAGAACACCGCTACCAGTGCTCCCACGGCGACGAACACACCCAGCGCGCTCGCGCGGATGCGAGCGGGGAGCGCCCCGCCAGCGAGCTCCCCACGCCCACCGAGTGCGAGCGCGAACATCAGGAAGGGTGGAAGCGGCGCCAGGAAGTTCAGCTTGGTCACGACCCCGGACACCGCCACGGCGGCCGAGACCGCGACGAACGCGAGCGCCGCGCCCGACCGGCCGACGGCGGCGAGGTCTTGATAGCGCCAGATCGCGAGCAGCGATCCGACGAAGCAGATCACGTCGAGGGGCTCGACGGAGATCCGCGACAGGTAGTAGAGGACCGGCAGGGACGTGGCATAGCCGAGCGTCGCGAAGAAGGCCGCGCGCTCGTCGCGAAGCAGGCGCCTCGAGAAGGCGAAGACGGCGCAGAACGAGACGAGATGGAGAGCGGTCATCATCAGCTTCGACAGCGTGAACACCGCTGCGAGGTGACGCGCCGTGAACTCCGTGAACGAGTACTCCGGAGGGCCGACCAGCGCGTACGTCGCGTGTTGCAGCCCCGACAACAGCAGCAGCAGGGGAGTCCCCGGGTGACCGACGAAGGTCGAGACCTCCCCCCAGGCGAGCTGATGGGCCGCGTCGACGTACGACGCGCTCGGATCGGTCTCGAACCAGGCGTCCTGCCCGAAGATCCGATTGGGCCAGGGTCCGACCGGCGACCGCGCGCTGAAGAGCCCCGCCACCGCGAAGACGACGAGGGCCAACAACGAACCGATCAGCCGGGCCACCCTCCGGAATGACTCTTGCGAGTCGTCGGCGCCTTGCACCCAAGCGTCCTCCGGAGCGGCCCGACCGGGGCTTCCGTATACCAATGTGGCGCGCGATCGGGTTGCTGCCTAGCTCTCTTGAAGGGCCGCCCCGTGCAGGGCCATCCACTCTTCCATGGCCTTCTGCGCCTCGGGATCGAACACGTCGCGCAGCAGCACGATCAGGTCGCCCTCGAAGACCGCAGTCTCCACACCGGAGATCTCGAGGTCCGGCCGGCCCGCCTTGGTGTAGGTCACGCTCCACCTCATCGTGAGGGTGTCTCCTTCCAGCTTCGGGGTCTGGAAATCGGGCGTGCGGCTGTCCATCCGCCGGTCGAAGGCGTCGACGCCGCTCTTCAGCTTGGCGAGCACGGCGTCGCGGCCTCGAGCGTCGGGATCGCCCTCGTAGACCGCGTTCTCCGCGAAGAACGGCGCGACGCGGGACCAGTCGTCGTCGACGTAGCTCTGCTCGAATGCCTCGGCGTAGGCCTGATAGTGATCCAGAATGCTCATCGTCATCTCCTTCACGTCCCCCCGGGCCGAGGATACGCGATCGCGGGCGCGGGGCGTACCGCCCGCCGCCGCCGCTCGCGAAACGGTCTGGACGAGTGGATGCCGCAGCGGTCAGGCGCGCAGAACGACTGCCGTACCCGCGGCGAGAAGGCCGGCCAGGGGAAGGGTCGTCAGCCAGGCCATCAGGATTCCGCGGACCATTCGCCATTCCGTCTGGTCGTTCCACATCCCGATGCCGAAGAGTGCGCCGGTCGAGACGTGGGTGGTGGAAACCGGTGAGCCCATCAGCGACGCGCCGATGACCAGTGAGCTGGAGATGGTGTTCGCCAGCAGCCCCTGTCCGTGGGTCAGCGACGTGATCCGGTGTGCCAGTGTCTCGGCAACGCGGCGTGCGCGCAGCCAACCACCCGCCGCC
>JBHHVG010000215.1:0-5785 GCA_046754165.1 Myxococcota bacterium | reverse complement strand
GGGTACAGAACATCGGCACGGCCACCTGCCAACCGATCGCATCATGTTAGCAAGTTTTGGGATAGGCTCTAAATCGAGCGGCGCTGTTGGCCGATACGGCCTCCAGCCCGTCTCTCGTGCCCGAATGCCCAGACGACAGAAGGAGGTATTGCGAATGGGACATCATCGGTGGCTTGCGATTGCTGCCCTGGTCTTTCTTGCAACATCATCGACCGGCTGTCTATGGATCGCGCTCGGCGGGGCCGGAGCTGCAGGTTACGAGATCGCGAAGGACGATCGATCGATCGGTACCAAGGTTGACGACGCCTCCATCACGACCGGCGTCAAGACCAGGTTCGTCCGTGACGGGCGGGTCGACGCGCTCGACATCAACGTAGACACCTACGAGGGCGTCGTCACGCTGAATGGATCAGTTCCCAGCAAGCGCGTAGAAGGTCGCGCGATGCAGATCGCGCGCAGCGTCAAAGGTGTGAGGGGAGTACGCTCCAACCTCGTCGTTGTATCGCCCTGACCGCATCGAATCGATGCTCGAGGGCCAGCGACGATGCTGCGTCCTCGTCAGTGCTATTCGCGCGCCCGCTCCTCCCAGCTGCCGGTGGCTGGGCGGAAGATCAGGATCCGGCGGTCGCTCGTCACGGTGGCGAGGTTCGCGCGGACGTGATGTCAACCTCCTCCGAGCCCCCTGGGCGGGCTATCGCCGGAAGAGGGGCGAAGCCTTGTGCCAGCTCCGTAAAGCGAGCGAAACGACTGCCCAGAGCATTATAACCAATCGGATTCAAAGGGCTTTATTCGTATGAACCCCGCCGTTTCAACGGTGGTGCGATGCGCAGCCTGCGACCGCAACGGGCGCGCCGCCCAGACCACCCACACTCAAACGGGGACTCCGGTCGCCGCACCCACGGGCTTGATCCCCGAGCCGAGGGTTGTGTAGAAGTGTGAGTGCAGGGGTTACCTCGCGCCGGGGCGGCCCGAAGGGAGCGAGGACGGGAGAAGTGTCTTCCTGGCAGCCGTGGCGGCGAAGACGGAAGAGCGGGCGAGCGCGTCGCGTGTTCGAGTTCGTCGTCCTCGAGGGGGCAGACGTCGGAGAGCAGTTCACACTCGACGCCCCTGTGATCGAGATATCCCGGGGCGCGGCGCGTGCGGGACGGCGCGACGCAATCCTCCTCCGGGAGCCAACTGTCTCGGCCCGGCAGGCCACCATTCGGGCCACTCCGGACGGTCTGGTCATCGAGCACCGGTCGGAGGCGGAGAACGCGACTCAGGTGAACGGGCGGCGCATCGACCGTCAGAAACTCGAAGAGGGTGATCAGATTCGCATGGGTCGCGCGCTGCTACAGCTGCGCGCTCGCGATGGCGTCGCGTTCAACAGCCTCTTCGAGGCGCCGACGCGAAGCGAGGATCAGGCCGCTCCCGAGCAGCCCGTGGCCATCGCCACGGAGGTCTGGGAAGTCAGTGGTACCACGGAAGTGCAGCCGACGGGCGGGCCCTATTGGAGCCTGCGCGTGGTGTCGACCGGCGCCGAGGAACGGCAGTTTCCCATCCGCGCGTTCCAAACCACGATCGGCCGTACCCGAGAGGGCCATCACTCCGACATCGCATTTCCGAAGACGTTCAAGGGGATTTCGCGTCGCCACGCGCGCGTGGAATGGAACGGGACCCAACTCGTCATCGTGCACATGAGCCGAACGAACTCGACGGTCGTGAACGGAGTAGCCCTGATCGAGCCCGAGGAGAAGCGGGTGCTCAACGAGGGCGACGAAATCCAGCTCCCCGACGGAGTGACCCTCCTCGTCGAGGCCGTGCAGTCGGGGCAAGCCGAGACCGCGCCCGCCCTCGGCAGAAAACTCGACGAACTCAGCAAGTTGGAGCGAGAGATCGAAGAGCAGTTCAAGCGCAGCGGTAGCTTCCTCGATGTCGACGTGGCCGGCTCCTCTGTGATGAAGTCTGGGTCCGAGAACCCCCATCACGTCTATCTTTCCTTCGAGCGCTGGCGTGCCTTCGTGGGTCGGACCGTCGAGGAATTCGACGGAATGGTGCTCAACAGCAATGGCGACGAGCTGATGTGCTTCTTCGAGTCGACCTACCAAGCCGTGAAGTCGGCAAGCGAGATCCTGAAGCGACTCGACGAATTCAACAGCGAAGAGAACCTACTCGCGTCGAGCTTCCATCTGCGCATCGGCGTACACAGCGGGCACTGCCTCGTCGACTTGGAGGCCGGCAAGGCCTTCAGCGCCGTGCTCGACACTGCCGGCCACCTGCAGAAGGAGGCGCCGGTGGACGGCCTGTTGATCTCGGATGACGTCCGACGCGAGCTTCCGAAAGGGAACCCCTTCGAGCCAGCGGGAGGGCTGAAGCGAGATTCTCTTCCGGTGTATCGTCTCGTCGGCTGGGTCGAGTAACCCGCTGCCGTAGCGGTCGCGACGGCTCGTGGAGTGGACGCGGTGGATCCCCGAGAGCTGCGGCAGATCGGCCCGTACCGCGTTCGGCGTCTGATCGACGAAGGCGGGATGTCGTGGGTTTTCGAGGTTGAAGACCCGACGTTCGCCGGAGTTCACCGCGCACTCAAGATGCTGAAGCCCAAGGCCAGCACGGCTCTTGAGTATCGACGCTTCGAGGCCGAGGCCAACCTGCTGGCCCGCCTCGAACACCCCAACCTCGTCACGATCTACGACTACGCCGTCGACGAAGCCACGGGCCATTACTACTACACGATGACCCTGGTCGATGGTCCGCCACTCTCGCGACGGCCTCTACTGCCGCCGCAGCAGGCTGCCGCGATCTTCTTGGATGTTCTCGCCGGGCTGGCGAAGCTTCACGAGCTGGGCGTCATCCACCGCGACATCAAACCATCGAACATCCTGGTCACCAGCGACGGGCGCGCCGTTTTGATCGATCTCGGCATCATCCGGGTTGCAGACCAGCCCCACCAGACCGCTGCCGGTGTCGCTATCGGAACGGTGCTCTACATGTCGCCGGAGCAGGCCCAGGGCGCCACGGTCGGTCCGGAGAGCGACATCTTCTCGCTCGGACTGTCCCTCTACGAGGTGCTGACCGGAGCGAACATCTACGAGTCGATCGATTCTGTGGACACGACGAGCGGGGAAAGCGTTCTGATGTACCTGGGCGCACTGGTTCATCAGCGCCAACAGCTGGACATGCAACTGTCCGACGCCCGCTACGCCCCGCTCCGAGACGTGGTGGAAAAGGCCTGCCGAATGGACCCCGCCCAGCGTTATCCGAGTGCGCAGGTAATGCGGGAAGAGCTCTTGGATCGGTACGAGCGGATGCGCGCACAGGATCGTACGCTCCCGGCCGTCGAGATCGGCGGGGCGTCCGAGGCGTCTCGGACTCCGCAGTCCCAGAAGCCCGCGCTCACGACCGCGTTCTGGCTGGGCAGCGTGCTAACGCTGGTTCTCGCGGGGCTCGTGACCGGGTGGTGGCTCGGGAGAGATGAATCTGGGCTGGATTCCGTCACCCCGTCCCCCGAGCCGGTATTCCCGCGGGAGATATCGGACGCCGGGCGAGACCCCGATGAGCTTCCCTCCCAGCAGATTCCCACCACTTCACACGCCGAGCCAGCTCCCCCGGACGAGCCCATCCTCCCTCCGGTGGACGCAGTGCTCGTTTCCGCCGGGCCTTTCTGGATGGGGTGCACGCGGGAGACCGATCGGCTATGCGGGGAGAAGACATCGCGCCGACGTATCTTCCTGCCCGAATTTCGCATCGACCGCACCGAAGTCACCCTCGCGGCGTATGAGCGCTGCATCGACGCCGGCGCGTGTTCCGGGCCTGGTCCCTCGGCAGACTGCAACACGGGTCACGCCGATCGCGCGACCCATCCGGTGAACTGCGTGAGCTGGCACGATGCGCGCGACTACTGCCGCTGGAGCGGGAGCCAGCTTCCGAGCGAAGCGCAGTGGGAGAAGGCGGCGCGCGGGGTCGACGGGAGGGTCTATCCCTGGGGCGAAGCACCGCCGAGCTGCGACCGCGCGGTGGTTGGGAACCCCGATCCAGGCGCTCGCGACGGCTGCGGACGGGACGGAACGTGGCCGGCAGGGAGCCATCCCAAGGGACACAGTCCATACGGAGCCCAGGATATGGCGGGGAACGTGGGCGAGTGGACCCAGGAGCAGACGGTGCGCGGGGGCGACTGGCTCTTTCCGCCCGAACACGCTCGATCGGCGGCCTCCGTCGAGGCCAATCCCGATCGGCGCAAGCCCAACTACGGCTTCCGCTGCGTGCGATAGCGGTTACTGCCAGCTGTAGGCGAGCTCCTGCATCAGCTGGAGCGCCAGCTCT
Organism: Myxococcota bacterium; assembly: GCA_046754165.1. GTDB lineage: Bacteria > Myxococcota_A > UBA9160 > UBA9160 > SMWR01 > JAFDEI01. Next base: position 1,486 of record JBHHVG010000215.1, on the reverse strand, counting down.
CTCGACGCCTCCCCAACGGTAGGCAGCTTGTCGACCACCTCATAGCCGTGATCCGTCACGAACAGCTCCCTCGCGGACGGCCGAGACCTGCCGGGCACGATCTCGTAGCCATCTCCGCGGACCCGGATCACGCGGCGACTCTCGCGACCGAGACTCGTAACGTCCGCCAGAATCTGCCCCTTGTCGACCTCCTTGGCCGTGGCCCTGAACTCGTAGCCGTGTGGGGAGCTGGCCGAACGGGTGACCAGCAGCTCGATGAACACGTCCACGTGCCCGCGAAGGGCCTGGGTCTCGATCCGCTTCGTGGCCGGGATCGCGTACTCCTCCCCGGGCCGCACCGCGTCGGCGGCCGTGAGCCGCAAGATCGTCGCCCGATCGATCAGCCGGCACCTCGTCTCCAGGAACGGCTTCATGAAGCCGTGCTCGAACTCCCACATCCAGGTCTCCCTAGGGGAAGAGCGCGACCCGTCGGGAGCGGGCCCGCTGTGGATCTGCATCTCTCCGGAGCCCATCTGCTCGGTCAGCTCCGCCGTTTCGTCCGACGTTCGGGCCGTGGCTTCGGACTCCGCCCGGGTGATCCCGAGCACCACGTTCCACTCGCGGACGTCGTCGCTGAGCTTGCGGTTCAGGTAGATCGACAGCCGCGCGCTGCCGATGGCGCGGTAGGCAGATTTGAATTCGTCCAGGATCTCATCGGGCGACTTTTCTTCGACACCCTCGCGCGTCTTCTCGGGCGTCTCACGCTCCATCTGGTCGCGGAGCGTCTTCCCCGGCTCGCCGCTCGGGGGAGTGTACGGCGGAACCGGGCCACCGACGGTGTCCTGGCCGGCACTCGCCACACCGACGATGAGGAGCAGGACCGCCAGCACCGATCCAACGCGCATTACCGCGCCTCCCGGACCTCGATGTAGTAGTACGCCACCTCGACGCCCGTGGAGAGTTCGCTGTAGCTGCCGATGGAATTGGCGGGAAGGAAGACTCGCCGCCACGTCGTGGGAGTCTCGATCGGCACCTTGCGGCCGTCGAAGAAGGTGGTGCGGCCCTCGATCTGGAGGTCGAAGTTCGTGCGATTTCGCAGCGTCGCCCATACCTCGAGGGTCCCGGTCGGCGTGCGACGCGAATCGGTCGCCTCGACGGCGATCTTCCCGACACGCCGCGTTCCGAAGTACCCCTCGCGGTCGCGCTGCAGCGACTTGTCCACGATGGCCACGGTGTTGAGGCGAATTTCAGCGTTGGGCGCCAGGGACGGGTCGACCCGACCGCCCGTCGTCGGCCCTTCCGCCAGCCGGTTCGCGCACGCCGCCAGGGCCAGGGCGACGGCGACGACGCAGATCCGATTCATAGCGTGTACTCCATCCGGAGGCAGCGTGCCCAAACCCCTCTAGCGGTAGATGATGTCGTCCTTCGCCGCCTTGCGGAACTCGTAGATCCCAGCCCAGACGATCTGCGAGGTCTCGAGGTCGATCATCTCGAATGTGATCTGATG